>SVCL01000039.1 GCA_015058405.1 Clostridium sp. | reverse complement strand
TAAAGCACTAATAGGGTTTAATTATTGTGAGCAAATTTATAACCTTGAAAAAGAGCTTAGAGGTAATTATTCAAATAAGCCTGATTATTATGATATCAGGTATAAAGAAAGAAATAATAAAATCCCTATAAAGATAATTGAGGTGTGATGTAAATCTCAATAACTTTATAGGGATATTTTATTACTATTTTTGAAGCAATAAAAGACGCCAAAACTTTTACGCTTACTGATAAAGCCCTTTCTCTATTCTTATATTTATGAAGTTAATTTAAGATTGGTAAACTTTCTAAACATGTTGGTAGATGCATCATATGATGATCAGTTAAAGGTGTTAAAATCATCTGAGCAATAGTTAATCTTCCCCAAAATACTAATAACCACACAGAACGAAAATCTGTTGTTACTCCACCTTCTTCTAATACTCGCATTACCCATTCTTCAGGTACCATTGAGTTTATTTGTTCCAGTGTTAGATTTTCTAATATTTTACGAGTGTTTTTTCCTACTGAAATCATATAATCTCGAAGTGCATGGACATTTAATTTTTTTCCGAATTCTATAGCTTTCTCAAATTTTAATGCATTCCCAGTGTCAGTAATAGAAGCTCCAATTTTATTTTGCCATTCTAGATTAAATATTTGGTTTTGATTCATAATAAGAATATTACTTACTAAGTCTTCAATACGATATATATGCCAAAATAACCAGCACATAGGTACTGTTTTTGTTCCTGCATAATGTAAATCTACAGGGTAGGTTTGTCTTGAAACTAATTTATTTTGATTACCAGATAGCATATAATCAAGTATATAATCTGCAATGGTTTTATCCTTTCTTCCAGAAACTTCAGAAGGATGTACTAAAGCATGCAGCTCTAAACTTAGTTTTCTTATATTTTCTATATCAGCCACTTCTAAGGCTTCTTTAAGTTCATTATATTTTTTAGAAATTGGTTCGTATAATTCTTCTTTTCTCATAATAATATTTCCTCCATATATTTATGTTTTAAAGTTTTCTTTCAGCTAAAATAACAACATCCGCTGTAGTGCTTGATGTTTCTTTAATCCCAACAAATTGATTCTTTGTCCAGAAATGTTCTGCCTGTGGATTTCCTTTCACCCAAGCTAGACGAACAGCAGAGAAGCCTGTTTCCTTAAGGTAGTTACAGGCATCACTAATAATCTTTGAACCCACACCTTTTTTCTGAATTGAAGATGAAGTCATAAAGAAACCAATAAATGCTATATCTTTAGATGGATATCCATCAATTAAATCCATAACAGCAATAAGATTTTGATTATGATAAAAACCAATATAGTATTTATCAGTCATTTTAGTATTAGGGGGAAGTTCAAACATATCTGAGAGGATATTGTCCCTTGTTGGTTTTGGTGGACAATATTCGTAGTATAGAGCATTTCCCAAACAAAGTTCATATATATCATTAGCATCAGATTTATTTAGTTTTTTAATAATGTATTCGTTAGATAATAATTCAAAATTCATTTTTACTCCTATTATTAAAATTATAAATTTATTTCATATGCAGTATACTCATGAGAAAATTCATTTGAGTTAAAAGATGAAACAAAATCATGTGCAACAGGACTTTGTAAACATTGATCATATAGAATTTCATCAATTTTATGAAGTTCATAACCTTTTGGAATGCTGATTTGGGATTAACTTTATTTGTTACATAAACTTTTCCCATAACATCTTCGTTAATAATTTTAAAAAATATATCTTTAATTTTATTAGCATTAATATCAATTTCAAATTTACCTATAGCCATTTTACAAATTTCCTATAATTATTCCTCTTCTCAGTATTTTTATAATGTTATCCAGTATCTTTGTTCCATTACACCATCTTCATTAACTATTTCGTTTTCTAAAACACCACTATTGTTAATTATAGATTTAGCAGAACCAATATTATCTTTATCGCAGGTCATTAAGACTTTAGTAATACCAAGTTTTTTGCATTCTTCTAAACCAAGTTTAATCATAGCAGTAGCATAACCTTTTCGTCTTTCACTAGGTCTAATACCATCACCTATATGACCTCCAGTATAAAGTAAATCTGCATTCAAATAATGACGAATATTAATTGCACCTACAAAAATATTTCTATCTAAATCTAAACAAAAGAAAGTTGAATCTGGAACTCGTCCATCAGCTTCTTCTTTTATTTCTAAGTTTTCAAGATAGTAATCAAAATCATGATAATCATTTCGTCTAATCATATATGGTGAAAAATCCTGTTCTACAGCTAGCCATTCATCCATCATATCGAATAATTGTTGCTTATATTCGTATGATAATTTTACAAGTTTAATATTCATTTTTCTCTCCTAAAATTGAAATATATAAATAAATAATATCATGTTGTTTTACAGAAACAAACTAAAAGTGGAAAAATATTTTAGGGGTTCGCTTCAGAATAAGTGGCAAAGTTGAAAGAAGTGAATTATTAGATATAAAAAAACTACTAAAGAATTTAAAAAATTCCTTAGTAGTTTTTTTATATTAATTTGATTACTATTTACAAAATTGAATGTTGTCTAAGAATAGTATTTTTACAAATCTCAATATCTTGATTATCATCAAAGAAATATACGTTTCTAATAGATATTGTTTTTATTTCCTTTTCTATATTGGAAACAACTCTATTAAAGAAACTTTTAAACTTAGGAAGTAGCATTAAATCATTAGAAACACTTTCATTTACAACATAACCTGAATTTAATAAACTTTTTGAAATACTTTTAGTAACCATAATAAAACCTCCAATATAAAAAATGTATTAATTTGTACTGATTAATTCTACAATATTAATATATCCTAAATTTGAAGGCGTTTCATCTGTTTAGAATTAACAAAGTGATAAAAAAATACGCTTTAATTATCAAAATGTTAATTAAAGCGTGATGTATACATAAAAAGGCTATTTTGATGGTGATAAAAGTTAATATATAATAAAAAAAACATAAAATGGGATAAAATTTTTGCAATTAATTATTTAGAATAAAAAAATAAGTTATTTATATAATAAAGCTATGTATATAATTAGAATATATATAAAATTTATAAAAATATGTTATAATGGTGTAGGTTAAACATAAAACATATTGGGCTGCTTCTAAAAAGAGGTCAATAGAAAAGAATTATGATAAACATTAGGGGGATGTATGATAAAGTTAATAGATGTTTCATATATGACAGAAGACAAGGTTCAGATATTAAATAACGTAAATCTTACAATAGAAGATTCAAGGTTCGTTGTTATCACAGGACCAAATGGTGGAGGTAAATCCACTTTAGCAAAAGTTATTACAGGCATTCTTAAGCCAACTTCAGGAAAGATAATATTTAATGATATAGATATAACTAATCTAAGCATTACAGAAAGAGCGAAGCTTGGAATAAGCTTTGCATTTCAACAACCAGTTAGATTTAAAGGAATTACAGTTAGAGATTTAATTACTCTTTCAGCAGGTAGAGAAATTTCATCTGAACAAATATGTTCTTATTTAAATGAAGTTGGATTAAAAGGGGAAGAGTATATAGATCGTGAAGTTAATGGAAGTCTTTCTGGTGGAGAAATGAAAAGAATAGAAATAGCTATGGTAATGGCAAAAGATACAAAGTTATATGTATTTGATGAACCAGAAGCTGGAATAGATCTTTGGAGTTTTAAAAATTTAATTAAAGTATTTCAAAATATGAGAAATGAGATAAGAGGATCAATAGTGGTTATTTCACACCAAGAACGTATTATGGATATTGCTGATGAAATAGTTGTTTTATCAGATGGAACAGTAGTATCACATGATAAAAGAGAAGAGATTTTACCATGTCTTTTAAAAGGAACTGGTAGAAAATGTTGTAAGTCTTTGGAGGTAGAATAATTATGAATGATATAACAAAAAGTTTAATTTCAATTGTTTCTGATTTAGATACTACACCAGAAGGTGCTTATAATATACGTGAAAATGGTAAATGTGCAGCAAGACATTCTAGTGAAAATGTTGAGATTATCCCTAAGAAAGACAAGCCAGGTATAGATATTAGAGTTAAGGCTAATACAAAAGGCGAGAAGGTATATATTCCAGCAATAGTAACAGAAGATGAAGTTCATGATTTAGTTTATAATGACTTTTACATTGGAGAAAATGCAGATGTTGTTATAGTAGCTGGTTGTGGAGTTCATAATGATGGATGTGGTACTGCAGAGCATAATGGAATACATAGATTTTTTATAGAAAAGAATGCTAGAGTATTATATGAAGAAAAACATATAGGTACTGGTGCTGGTACTGGAAAAAGAGTTATTAATCCTGAAACATATGTAGAGATGGCTGAAAACGGATATATGGAAATGAATACAGTTCAAATCGAAGGGGTAGATTCTACAGCACGTAAATGTTCAGCAATTTTGGAATCTAATGCAAAGCTTGTTGTTAAAGAAAAGATAATGACTCATGATAAACAATTTGCCTCAACAGATTTTATGGTTGATTTAAATGGAGAAGATTCAGGTGTAAATTTAATTTCTCGTTCAGTTGCAAAGGGAGAATCTACTCAATGTTTTGTATCTAAAATCAATGGTAATACAAAGTGTACAGGTCATTCTGAATGTGATGCTATTATTATGGATAATGGTAAAGTTACTGCAAGACCAGAGCTTACAGCAAATTGTATAGATGCAAGCCTTATTCATGAAGCAGCTATAGGTAAAATTGCAGGTGAACAAATTATTAAGCTTATGACATTAGGTTTAACTGAAGAAGAAGCAGAAGCTAGAATAGTTCAAGGATTTATGGAATAAAAATTTCTAATAATATAAAGTTAAGATCAAGATAAATTTCAAAATGAATTTATCTTGGTCTTTTTTTGGTGCGCGTTAATAAAATATTGAAATTATGGTTATTTGCAACAGTAAATAAGTGGACTTTTAAGATAAAAAATGTAATAATATATAAAAAAAGGGGGAGTAATAATGAATAAGAATAAATTAAAAAGTATAATAGCATTTACTGCTATAGCTTCATGTTTAGTAACTATAGTACCAGTTAAAGCTAAGGCAGCAGAATATGCAGTAAAGGATAATAGGAATCCATTATATAATCAGCAAGTAAGTAAGAATAAAGGAAGAATAATATCACCATTTAAAATAGAATCTACTACTATTAGAACTCCATATAGAATGGGAGTTGAAGAAAAATATGATCCAAGACCATTAGGATTAACTACATCTGTAAAAAATCAATTGGGGTTAAGTAGTTGTTGGACATTTGCTGCTTTAGCAAATGTTGAAACACATTTAAAATACAAAGGTGAAAAAGAGTATGATTTCTCAGAAGAGCATATGAGATGGTGGGCTATGCAAGATGAAAAAGGATATGGATGGGATAGAAGAGATTTCGAAGGTGGATATGAACTTATATCAACAGGTTATTTAACTTCTTTTGCAGGCCCTAAAAATGAAGCGGATATTCCTTACTATGGAAGATATGGTGGAACTAAACCTTCTAATTTTGATACAGCACCAGTAAGTAAAAATGTAACTGGATTAGTATTTGTAAATGGAGATAAACAATCTATTAAAAATGCCATAAAGAAATATGGCAGCATAGATACAGGTTATTATCATGATGAAAGTTATTATGATAGTAAAACAAATAGTTATTGTTATACAGGAGATGAACTTCCAAATCATGAAGTACTAGTAGTTGGATGGGATGATAATTATCCTAAAGAAAACTTTGGAGGAGAAGGAAAACCTTCAAAAAATGGAGCTTGGCTTATAAAGAATAGTTATGGTAAGGACTATGGAGATGAGGGATATATATGGATATCTTATGAAGATGTAGATTGTTTGAATTCTGCATATGATTATAATGTAGCAGTAGAGAGTACAAAAGAAATAGATAAAAATGAGAAGTTATACCAACATGATCCTTATGGAACTGTAGCTACTTATGGTCTTACAAAGGATGGTCAAGATGTAGAGAAATTGAGTTTTGCTAATGTGTATGATTTTAGTGAAGAATATAATACTTTAGAAAAAGTTATGTTTTTATCATATTCAGAAGGTTCTAAATATGAAATAAGTTATGCACCTTTTGAAAATGACACTATTAATTTAAGCAAAAAGGTTGTATTGAATTCAGGTACAGTAGCATACAAAGGATATATGTCAGTAGACGCAAAAAACTTTAATTTACCAAAAGGTAAAGGTGCAATTATAGTAACTTTAGATGGTGAAAAAGGCAATATTCAAGCTTCTATAGGAGATGAAGAAACTACAGAAGGATTATTTAATGCTGAAGCTAATAAAGGTGAAAGTTACTATATAGATGGAGATAATATTGTAGATATAAATGAAAACTCTGATGTAGCAAGAAATTTATCTATTAAAGCTTTAACAAAGAAAAGTGAAGTGGTAAAACCAGTACCTAGTTCAGATACATCTTTAAAAAGCGTAAAAATAGGTTTGAAAGATATAACAAAAAGTTTGATAGATGATAAGTATTATTATACATCACCTGCTTTAAGAAGTTTATTTGTTGCTAGAGTTACTACTTCAAATAAAAAGGCTAAAATAGTATCTATTAACGGAAATAAAATTAATGCAAATTCAGGACAAGCTATAATTAACTTTAAAGCTAGTAATAAAAACAAACAAATTCCTGTAGAAGTACAAGCTGAGGATGGAACTAAAAAGACTTATACTATAAATATGACAAGAAAATAATTAACATATTTATTAATATGAAGTTAAATAAATATATATAATATAAAAAATTAAGGTTGAGAATGAAAATTTTAAGTTGAGGATGAAATTAATATTTTAGATTCAGTTTAAAGAGTTCATTCTCAATTTTTATTTGTAAATAGGGTCACTTTAACTCAGGATTTGTTGGTATATTTTAAGAAGTATTATATTCTATAAAAATAAATTATTGTGTATAATATAGGATAGTGATTATTTGCAGAATAAATAAAAAGGTGTAAAATTATAATATATAAGGGAGGCGTGTGTGAATGAAAAACTTTGATTATTCAATCCCTACAAAAGTCCATTTTGGTAAGGGGCAAATACAAAACTTAGCTTTATCTATTAAAGAATATGGAAACAATGTTCTTTTAGTATATGGTGGAGGAAGTATAAAAAGAATAGGTCTTTATGATAATATAATAAAAATTATAAGAGATGCAGAAATTTCTTATGTTGAGTTAAGTGGTGTAGAACCTAATCCTAGTATTGAAAAAGTTTGTGAAGGTGTTGAAGCTTGTAAGGAAAACAATATAGATGTAGTATTAGCTGTCGGGGGCGGTAGTACTATTGATTGTGCTAAAGTTATAGCTGCTGGTGCAAATTATGATGGAGATCCATGGGATTTAGTATTAAATCCATCAAAGATAGATAAAGTATTACCTATAATAACTATATTAACTTTATCGGCTACAGGTTCAGAAATGGATGAATATGCAGTTATATCAAATGTAGAAACAAACGATAAGATTGGAACCGGTCACAGAGATATGAGACCAAAAGTATCAATTTTGGATCCAGAGTATACATATACAGTACCTAAGGATCAAACAGCAGCTGGTACAGCGGATATTATGAGTCATATATTTGAAAGTTATTTTAATACAGGTAATTCAATTGATATTCAAGATGGTATATCAGAAACTTTACTAAAGACATGTATTAAATATGGTGAAATTGCTTATAATGATCCAAATAATTATGAGGCTAGAGCTAATTTAATGTGGGCATCTAGTTTGGCTTTAAACGGATTGATTTCTTATGGAACTGATAATAATGCATGGTCAGTTCATCCTATGGAACATGAATTGAGTGCATATTATAATATAACTCATGGAATAGGACTTGCTATTTTAACTCCTTTTTGGATGAAGTATATTTTAAATGATGATACTGTTGATAGATTTGCTAAATATGGAGTAAATGTATGGGGGATAGATAGTAGCTTAGATAAGTATACTATAGCTAATAGAGCTATAAAAAGAACTTATAATTTTTTTAGAAAATTAAATATGCCATCAACATTAAGTGAAGTTGGAATAGGAACAGAAAATCTTAATGTAATGGCTATGAAAGCAGCAAAAGGTCTTGATAATGCATATGTACCTTTAGACGAAAAGGATGTTTTAAATATATTTAAAGCTGCATTGTAAAACTACATAAAAGGGAGATAATTATGGGAAGTGAAAATAAATTTATTGATTTAAGTAAAGAAAATCTTTTAGAACTTAGTAATGTACTATGGGAAATGAGTAAGGAAGAGTATAAAGAAAAATATAAATATTCAGCTATAAAAGATATACTTTTATATAGAAGAATTCATTGTAAATCTGTAGCTGATTTAGCAGAAGCAATGTTTAATGATAACTTTAATAAAGAATGTAGTGAAGAGGAAAAAAAGTATTTAAAAAATATTTTATATTTAGCAGCCTTAACTCATGATATTAGAAAGTTAGACAAGAAACATGCAATTTCAGGTGCAAGATGGATGGAAAAAAAGCTACAGGGAATAAGGTATTCATTTAATGATGAAGAGGGAAATTTAATAGAAGTACCTGTTGTAGATGATAATACAGCTAATTTAGTATGTATGCTTATAGAAATGCATAAAAGTTTAAAGTCAGTAAAGATTAATAGAACTGAAGAGGATATAAATGAGGACATTAAAATATTAATCCTTTTCTTAAGAATGGCTGACAAGTTAAGTAAACCATTATTAGAAAGTAGTTTTAGAAAAATTAATGCTGATGAAATTAATATAAAAGTAAATGAAGTGATGATTAAATATACGTTTGCTATAAGTGAATTTAATATTACAGAAGTAGTAAATAGTATAGTTAATAGTATTATCAAAAAATATTGTAATTAAAATGTTTATAAATAGAATCAATAAAATTTAAAGAACATATTATATAATTAGTTATTAATATTAATAGAGGTGAATATGGTATAGTATTTATAACTTTAACGGTAATTATAATTTTATGCTTTACTAAAATTAATTTAATAAAAAAGTATATATGTTCTTTTGTATTTGTGCTAAAGAAAATAAATTCTAATTATAAAGACTTACTTAAAGAAAAAGATGTACTAATAAAAATTATACAAGTATTAATGATAGTTATATCTGAAGGTTTTAGCATAATTAGTATTTATAAAATTATGAGTAAATATTTGGATAATAACATTTATATTATAATATATACTATTATTTTTAGTGGAGTAATATATTATTTAACTGGGTATATTTTATTAATTAGTTCGAATATTTATTTGTCCAAGTTAAAAAATGAAAATATGACACTTAGAGCAGATTTTTTATTAAGCTATTTTTTGATAACTGCATATACAACGGGAATATTATTGTTTCCCAAAAGCTTGAAGCAATATTTTATAAGTGAAGTGATAGGAGTAACTATATCTTATTTATTAAATTTGAAGATATTATTTAAGATAATGAAAAATCCTTATAGTACTAAGTTTGATGATATAGAAGCCAGTAGTTTTATTAGAATTTTAATTGCCTCTATAATAGTGGTAGCAATGATTTTAATGGATTTATTTTTAGGAGTATGTATAATAAATGCTTTTGATGGGATAGCATTTTCTAATACTAGAGGTTTTTTGGATCTTTTTTATTATACAATTGTTACCTTTACTACAATAGGTTTTGGAGATATTATTCCTGTAACACTGGCAGCTAAAGTTATGGTGATAATTATATCTATTACAAGTATTATATGTATAACCATCTTTCTAGGAAGTATATATTCTTTTAAAGATAGGTGTTAAAAGAGGATGAACTCAAATTAATTTTTGGGTTTATCCTTTTTGTTTTTATATTTAGAATAAAATATTCCTATAAAGTATTATAGTATATAATTTTATATATTGTTGAATAAAGAGGAAAAATAATATATACTGAAAGAAAATAGAAAAATATAAATAATTAAGCAAGATTAGTATTTGGGTACTCAAATGAAAAGGGAGAAATTATGACAAAAAGGACAAGACCTAAGCAAGTGAAATTCTGGGCTACAGAAGAAGAATTAAAGTTAATTGATGAAAAAGCTAAAACATCTAATTTAACAAAACAAGAGTATTTATTAAGAAGTTCATTAGATAAAAATATTTTAGTTATAGATGGTTTAAAAGAAGTATTGTTAGAACTAAGCAAAGAAGGAAATACATTAAATAGATTAGCTAGGGAATTAAATAGTGGAGAAGATGGAAGCTTAGAAAACATTAAGTTATCACAGGAAAAGCTTATGAACCTTTGGAGTTTAATAGAGAAAACATTAAAAGAAGGAAAGGAATAAAAGAGTATATAATTAATTATAGTAAAAATTTAATAGTGTGTAGGGGGTAGAAAATATGTTTTTTAAGCTTAAGAATGATGATATTGAATATAAGGGAAAAGTGCATCATTGTATTTATTATGAAATTAGAAAATAGATTTAAATTACAGGGAGATAAGCTATGGCTGTTATAAAAAATTTACCAGCAACAAAGAGTCTTAAAAATCAACTTGAATACTTGGCATCTGAAGGAAAGACAAGAGATGATTTAAGATCAGGTATTAACTGTACTCCTGATAATGTAGAATTAGAGTTTAATATAATAAAAGAACTATATAATAAACCTTTAGGAAAACAATATTATCATATAACTCAATCTTTTAGTCCAGAAGATAATATAGAAGATATTAAAGCGCATAAGCTTGGAATAGAGTGGATTGAAGAAAATATAAAGGGGCATCAAGTTTATATTGTTACCCATATTGATAGAAATCATCTTCATAATCATTTTATAATTAATAGTGTAAATATAGATAATGGATTGAAACTTCAAATTTCGCCTAAACGATTAGAAGAAATGAAGATTAGTAGTAATTACATTTGTAGGAGAGAAGGATATAGGGAGATAAATTTAGATACGTCAAAAGGTATATCTAAAACTGATGAAGAATACAGAATTGAAAAGCGTGGAGTTATAACTTGGAAAAATAAATTTAGACAAGCTATAGATGAAGTTAAGGATACTACTGATAATTTAGAAAAATTCAAAGAATTGTTAGATGAAAAGTATGATATTAATGTTATTGAAACTAAGAACAATATTTTTTATAAAAATAAAGAAGAGGGTAAAATAATTAGAGGAAGTAAGTTAGGAGGGGAATATGGCAAAGAGTCAGTAAATAATTTATTTAAAGAGGATAATAATAAAGATATATAAAATGGAGATGAAATGTATATGAAGAAGATGATGAAATTAAAGGCTTTATAAGTATACTGGAAGGTGGATTTATAGGGGCACTTTTTGTAAAGGTAGATTGTCAAGGAAATGGAATAGGAAGTGAACTTTTAGAATATGTAAAAAATATATATAGCAATTTAACTTTAACAGTGTATAGCGAAAATTTTAATGCAGTAGAATTTTATAAAAAAGAAGGATTTATTGTTTTAGATGAACATATAGATGAAAATGTAAATAGATTAGAGCTCACAATGAAATATGATGAAAAAATTAACTTTTAAAACCTTACGAAATAATGTATTAATTAACTCCTCGTAATATGGTATAATATGGATTATAAAATACAATATAATAAGGAGATGAATACATGAAGAAAGGTTTAAAAATAGCGATTATTGGTGTTGTTGCTATACTTTTAGCAGGGGGAGCATTTGGGATTTATTATATAAGAAATAATTCAAGTAAACCTGAAAAAGTACTTGAAGAATACTTTGATTTATTAAAAGATAAAAAATATGATGAAATGTACAATTTAATTTCAAAAGAAGCTCAAGGAAAGATATCGTCAGAAGATTTCGTTAAGAGAAATAAGAATATTTATGAAGGCGTCGGAGCTGTTGATATTGAAGTAGAAGTAAAAGAAACTACTAAAGATAGTAGAAAAGCTACAGTAAATTATGATTTTACTATGAATACTTCAGCAGGAGAAATAAATTTTTCGAATGAAATGAAGTTTACTAAGGATGATGGAAAGAACTTTGTCATAGATTGGAGCTCAAATTTAATTTTTCCAGAATTAAATGATAATTATAAAATAAGAATCAATTCAGTTGCTGGAAAAAGAGGAAGTATATTAGATAGAAATGGAAATATATTAGCTGCAGATGGAAAAGCTGCAAATGTAGGAATAGTTCCAGGTAGACTAGTAAATAAGGAAGAAGCAATAAATAGTATAGCTCAAATTCTTGAAATGTCTCCAGAGGATATAAATAAGAAAATTAGTGCATCATATGTACAACCAGATACTTTTGTTCCTTTAAAAGTTATTCCAGGAAATGATGCAAGAAAAGATCAACTTTTAAAGATAACAGGAATTAAAATTACTGATAAAGTTTCAAGAATATATCCATTAGGTGCTGAAGCAGCTCACTTAACAGGATATGTACAAGCTATAACTGCAGATGAATTAAAAGAATTAGAGGGAAAAGGATATACCTCAAGTTCTGTAATTGGAAAGTCAGGAGCAGAAAAATTATATGAAGATAAATTAAAAGGAAATGATGGTGTAGAGATTTATATAGAAGATGAAAAAGGAAGTAAAAAATCCACTGTAATATCTAAGGATGTAAAAGATGGACAAAATGTTAAGTTAACTATTGATAATACTTTACAATCTAATCTTTATAAAGGTCTTGCTCAAGATAAGGGTGCATCAGTAGCAATGAATCCAAATACAGGAGAAGTGCTAGCATTAGTAAGTACACCTTCATATGATCCAAATGATTTTGTTTTAGGTATGTCAAGTGATAAGTGGAATACTTTGAATAATGATCCTAATAAACCGATGTATAATAGATTTAAGGCAGGATTTGCACCAGGTTCTACATTTAAGCCAATAACAGGTGCAATAGGATTGGAAACTAAAACAATAGATCCAAATAAGGATATGGGTATAACAAGTAATTCATGGCAAAAAGATTCTTCTTGGGGAAGCTATAATGTTACTAGAGTACATGGATATGAAAATGCTAATTTAGAAAATGCTATGGTTTATTCAGATAATATCTATTTTGCAATGGCTGCATTAAACATAGGAAGTGAAAACTTCTGTAATAAACTTAAGAGTTTTGGATTTGGGGAAGATATTCCTTTTGACTTTGGATTAGCTAAATCACAATATTCTGATGATGGAAGCAACATAAGTAAAGAAGTTCAACTTGCAGATAGTGGATATGGACAAGGCAAGATACTTGTTACTCCAGTGCATTTAGCAACTATGTATACTATGTTTGCAAATGAAGGAAATATATTAACACCTACTTTATTAGCAGATGGAGCTAGTAAGAAGGTATGGAAAGAAAATGTTATTTCTAAAGAATCAGCATCTATTATATTAAACGATATGATTCAAGTAGTTAAGAATCCAAATGGAACAGGTCATGGTGCAATGATAGATGGATTAACTATTGCAGCTAAGACAGGTACTGCTGAATTAAAAGCATCACAAGATGATAAAACTGGTACTGAAACAGGTTGGTTTGCTGCTATGACTACTAATAGAGCTAAAGGAAATGTTTTAATAGTTTCTATGGCAGAAGATGCAAAAGATAAAGGTGGAAGCGGATATTTAGTACCTAAAGTACATGAAGCATTAATGGCAATACAATAATAAAATAATAGTTTTATAATAAAAAAGATTAAATATTGCATTTGAAGAGATAAATTTAAATGCGAAATTTAGTCTTTTTTTATTTTATGTAACTTTTTGTAAAAAAATATTTTTTGATTTTATGAAATTATATACAATAAAAAGCTTGAAATATTGAAAAAAATTGATAAAATGGATAATATATATATATAAGGGGGGAATTAATTATGAATAAAAAGAAAATATTTGCTGCTTTACTTACTGTATCTATGATTTTTTCAGGAGCACCAGTAATAACAAGTGCAGTAACAACAAATGAAGTTATGGAAGCTTCAACAAAAGCTTCAGATGTTTATGACATGAAGGTTAAGGATTTAACTACTGGTACAGAAACAACAGTAGCTAAGTCAAGTTATACTACAGGAACTTCAACACTTTCAGGCGAAACTACAAATTCTTATATACCTTCTTCAGTAGCTTTAAGAGGAAAAATAATAGGAAATGATGATAGAAGTAAGATTACTGATACTAAGAAATTTCCATATTCAGCAATATGTTATATAAGAATTTCTTATGCAAATGGTAGGAATTATATAGGAACTGCTTGGATGTATAGTAAGAACATGGCTATAACTGCAGGACATTGTGTATATTCTGCTGCTGATGGTGGATGGCCAAAGAGTATAACAGTAATTCCAGGAGCTAATGGAAATAAAGCTCCATTTGGAAGTGTACAAGCTAAGGCATTACATTGTCCTAGTGGATTTACTGCAAATGGTAACTCGAATTATGATTTTGGAATAATTGAGTTAAATAGTAATATTGGTGAAAAGACAGGGTATTTTGGAGCAGAATGGATAAAATCTTCTTCAAAAGGAAGCGATGTAACAGTAACTGGATATCCAGGAGAAAAGAGTAAAACTTTATGGACTATGACTGGTCCTATAGATACAGTTACAACTAACAGATATTTATATAAAGTTGATACAACTGGTGGACAAAGCGGATGTCCTGTATATAGAAAGTCTGGAAGCAATTATAGAGCTGTTTCTATCCATACTACTGGAAGTTCAACACAAAATGGTTCAACAAGAATTACTAAGTCTATTTTTGATTATATAAATAAGTTTAGAAAATAGTTTTAACGTAGTTATACTTATTGGATGATTTGTAAGGTTATCATTATTTAATGTATTTAAAAAACGCTGTAATAGAAATTAAATATCTATTGCAGCGCTTTTTTTATTTTTTATTAGAATTTTTTTTGTTAACAATAGACTCGTTATTATTACAAGAAACACTTGAACCAATTAAAACAGCGCCTGTAGCAATAATTAGTGACAAAGCAAAAGTAGTGCCTTTCATTAATACACCTCCTTTAAATTAATATTAAAAATTAATATTTTAATCTGATTTTAATCTTTCTTATATTTTACATTAATTTTCTGCAAGTATTATATAACCAAGATAAAAAAACAAAAAGTTTTGGGAGGAAAATAAAAATGAATGAAAATGAGATTAAAAAGAATGAAATTATTGAAGTGAAGGATTATAAAGAGGAAGGTAACGAAGACAATAGAAAGACAAATAAAAGACATGGGGGAATTGGTAAAGTGATTGCAAAATTAGTTAAGCTTATAGGAAAGGTAATTAGAAAAGGAAATAATATTTATTTAGAAATAAAAAAAGAAAATGAAGAAACAATAACAATATCATTAACAATAATGGCTTTATTATTGATATTCTTATCAGTACCTACAATTATATTATTAGTAATAGGACTATTTTGTGGATATGAGTATTCTTTATCAGGATCTATAAAAAATAGTGATAAAGCAAATCAAGCATTTAAGAAAGTTTCAGAAGCCGCAGTAAACATTAAAGAAGATTTTAAAAATGGTTATAATGAATAAATATCATATATTTAAGGAAATGTATGAAAGAAGATAAAATAATTAGCTGTGTATAGACTAGTTTGATTGTTAGAAGATTAAATATTATCTTAGTCAAAATACTATACTATGCTAGTTATTTTATTTTTTTGTTATAACATCATTAATTTAAGATTTTTGATACAACTACTTTTTTTATAGTAATATATATAATTATAATTAAATGTTATAATTTAATAGTATAAGAAAATTAAAGTTTTATTGTTAATAACAACAAGGAGGTAGTATATGGATAATCCTGAGCTGATTAAGAAGTTAAGTAATAAGGCAAATATAAATGTGGAAGATGCAAAAAAGGTTTTAGAAGAAAATGATTGGGATATATTAGAGTCTATTCTATGTTTAGAGAATAGGGGAGTTATAGAAAAACCTTCAGTAAGTGTATTCTATACAAATGAACCAATTACAAATGAAAAAAATTATAACCTTCCAGTTAAAATTTATAACAGTAAAAAAAGGACACACGGATTATTTGAATTTATTTGTAATGTAATAGATAGTTGTAATAATATCTTTTTAGAAATAAAGCGAGGAGAAAGGATATATGTTAAAGTTCCACTTACAGCAGTATTAATATTATTATTTTTTAGCTTTGGTTTTATGGTTCCTGCAATAATAATAGCTTCATTTTTTGAAGTGGAATTTTATTTAGAAAGTGATAATATAGATACAACCAAAATTAATGTTATTTTAAAAAAATTATTTTTATTAGTAAAAGTAATTAGAGAAAAATTAAAAAAAGGGGATAAATAATGATTAAGATTTTAATTGTTGAAGATGAAGAAAAGTTAGCTAGATTTATTGAGTTAGAATTAAAGCATGAAGGATATGAAGTAATAAAAGCTTTTGATGGACGTACTGGTCTAGAAATAGCAGAAAAAGGTGAAGTTGATTTAGTTCTCTTAGATGTAATGCTTCCAGAAATAAATGGATTAGAAGTACTTAGAAGACTAAGAAAAACATCAGATATTCCTATAATAATGCTTACAGCTAGAGATGCAGTTATGGACAAGGTAGCAGGTCTTGATGGGGGAGCTGATGATTATATAACTAAGCCTTTTGCAATAGAAGAGCTGCTTGCTAGAATAAGAACAGCTCTTAAGAAAAAAATTGTAACTATAAAGAAGAAGGAAGATAATTTACTAAGAGTTGGATTATTATCCTTAGATATAATGAGACATAAAGTAATGTATGATAATACAGAAATAGAATTGACAAATAGAGAGTTTAATTTGCTGCAAATGTTATTAGAAAATAAAAATATAGTTCTAACTAGAAATACATTAATGGAAAAAGTATGCGGCTACGATTATCTAGGAGAGACTAATGTAATAGATGTATATATAAGATATTTAAGAACAAAGATAGATGATGCTTTTAAGGTAAAGATAATATCTACAGTTCGTGGTGTAGGATACGTAATTAAAGATGAGTAGAAGAGATAAAGAAAATAAGAAAAGTAAAAAAGTAATATCTTTTGCAATTAAGTTAAATTCTATATTTGTAAAAAGTTTATTTTTAAAGTTTGTTATTTTAGATATGATTATAGCATTTGGTGTTATGGGAATTTGGTGTGCAGAAAGTGAAATAAGTTATTTTGGACGCATTTCTAAAGATGCTATAAGAACTTTTGATGTGGATTCTATAAATAAGGTGATTTATAAGGTTAACTTAAATAGTGATATATTAACAAAGGATAGCAGTACCTTTGTACATTTTTTATTAAAGTTAATGGGAGTAATTGTTACTGTTGAATTAATATTTCTATTCCTACAGATAATATTCGGTACAGCTAAAAATAGAAAGGTTTTAAAGCCACTTAATGAAATTGCAGAAGCAACTAGTAGACTAAGTGATATAGCCTTTGATGAAGAAAGATTTCATAATCTTGAAGAGGCAATATCTAAAATTAGTCCTGAAAGCACTAATGAAAAGATTTATATAGGAGATAGTGAACTTCAAGGGTTAGAGGATGCTATAAATAGTTTATTAGATAGAATGAGAGAAGCTTATAGGCAACAAGCAAGATTTGTTTCAGATGCATCTCATGAACTTAGAACTCCAATTTCAGTAATACAAGGTTATGCTAACATGCTAGATCGTTGGGGGAAAGAAGATGAGGAAGTATTAGAAGAATCTATTATAGCTATAAAGAGTGAATCTGAAAATATGAAAAACTTAGTTCAACAGCTTCTATTTTTAGCTAGAGGGATTAATGGAAAGATTCAATTAAATGTAGTGAAGTTTTCTTTAAATGCTCTAATGAATGAAGTATATGAAGAATCTGTAATGATAGATAAGGATCATAATTATATATATAAGGATACTGAAGAGATAATTGGTTATGGCGATATATCCCTTCTTAAGCAAACTGCAAGAATATTAATAGAGAATGCAGCAAAATATACAGATAAAGGTGAAGAAATAATATTAAAGATAGGTAAAAATGAAAAAGATGAACCATATTTTTATGTCCAAGATATTGGAATAGGTATGGATGAAAAAGATGTATCACACATATTTGAAAGATTCTTTAGAGCAGATACAGCAAGAACGAGAAAAACTGGAGGAACAGGTCTTGGACTATCTATTGCTAGTTGGATAATTAATAGTCATAAAGGATATTTTAGTGTTATTAGCAGAAAGGGTATAGGTACAAGAATAACTGTATTTTTACCTTATAAGCATAATGGATAAGATATACGTAAGGAGAGAAATTTATGGAGAGAAAAATAATATTAAATGTAGCTATGAGTTTAGATGGATATATAGCGGCAGAAGATGGCAGTTTTGACTGGATAGGTGGAGATGGCAATAATAAGTTAGATACAAAAGAAAAATTTGATTTTGAGAAATTTATGTCAGATGTTGATATTGTAGTAATGGGAAGAAATTGTTATAATCAAGGATTTGCAGATGATTATAAAGATAAGTCAGTTTATGTGGCTACTTCTGAGAATTTAGAGGACTATGAAAATGTTCATTTTATAAATGGTGATATAGTAAAAGCAGTTTTGGCTGAAAAGGAAAAGGCAGGAAAAAATATATATTTATTTGGCGGAGGAATACTTATAAATCAATTTGTTAAGGCAGATGTTATTGATGAATTTATAATAGCTATGATACCAACAATACTTGGAAGTGGTAAAAGGTTGTTTTTATTAAATAATCCTGAAATTCTTCTTAATTTGCAAGAATATTATGTGGATAATGGTATAGTGATAAGCAGATATAGTAAGTAAGTTAGTTAATGGGGAGGAGAAAATGGAATTTGAAGTTACAGATAAAATAGAAAAAGCAGACGAAGAAGTTATATATAATGGTTTACTAGAATACAATCTTAAAAGATTAGAAGACAAAGAGCCAAAAGAATTAGGAATATATATACGAAATGATAAGAATGAGATAATAGCAGGACTTATAGGTAGTACTCATGGAAATTGGTTATTAGTTAAATATCTTTGGCTAGAGGAGGAATTAAGGGGTTCAGGCATTGGAAGTAAGATTTTAAAAAAGGCAGAAGAAACAGCAAGGGATAGAGGTGCAAAGTATGTTTTTTTAGACACCTTTAGCTTTCAAGCACCAATGTTTTATGAAAAACAAGGATATAAGAAGGTTTTTGTATTAGATAATTATCCTATAACAGGGAAGAGGTATTATTATACTAAGGAATTATTATAAAAAGATAAATATTGATATGAGTATATTATAATATTTTTGGAAGTGTTAATATTGTTAGATAGAATGAAGTATGAAGACATTCTAAAGATAATAGTTGATAGATATAAGGAAATACTTAAAGAAAACTTGGCTAATATTTATGTTCATGGTCCAATAACTCCTAATTGTTTTGACTTTGATAAAGATAATATTGATTTTATAGTGGTGATTAAAGAACAAATAAGTATAAATCAAAAAAAAGAACTAATAGAATTATTATTAGATTTAAATCAATTTGCACCAAAGAAAGGTTTTGAAATGAATGTAGTACTTTTAGAAAATACTCAGAATTTTAAAAATTCAACACCTTTTGAATTACATTTTTCAAATGATGATATTATTAACTATAGAAAAAATCCAACTAAATATTTAGAAGTTATGTATGGAAAGGGTGAAAATTTATCATTAAGTTTTGGCTTGAACTATAATTCCTATATAAAAATATTTTAGATTAAAGTAATTATTTAAAAGAGGGTGAAAAATTTCGAAAATAACCCTCTTATTTTTTAAAAATAAAAAAGTTAAAAATTTAGGGGTATTTTGTTACGTTATTGGAAAAAGTATGTTATATTAAATGTATCTGTAAAATAAGTAGGGGGTGAAAGTAAACTATATTTAAAGAAATGTAGTTTTATTATTGATGAACAATATGCAAATCAAAGAAATAGAAGTATCACACGGAAAAAGAGTTGTAGATAACGAGTATTACATAGAATACTTTAAAAAACAAGGAAAAGACGTGAAACATTTTTTTGAAGATGTAATGGGAAGAAAAAGAAGATATGAATATGATAAGGAAACAGAAAATGCATTAACGCTAGCAATTGAATCTTCAAAAAAAGTATTGGCGAAAGCAAACTTAACAGGAAAAGATATAGATATGATAGTCTATACAGGAACACTACCAGAATATAATTCACCTATATCAGCAATTCTATTACATAATGCAATAGAAGGTAAGAAAGAATGTTTTTGTCATGATTTAAATATTAATTGTTTAGGTATGACATATGCCTTAGATATGATTGATAGGTATATTAAAACTAGTGATAGTATAAATACTGTATTACTTGTAGGAAGTGATATATTAACTGCAGTAGTTGATCCAAATAATGAAAATAATTATGGACAATTTGGAGATGTTTCATGTGCTATTATTCTAGAAAAGACAGATAGCCCTTCAAAGTTGATTGATACTAAAATTGCGGTTGATACAACTTATGTAGATAATATTAGATTTCCTAAGTGTGGTAATTCACATATGTTTGAGGATACGCCAATAAAAGAAAGATTAACAAAATGGGTAGGTTCACCTCCTTGGTGGGTTGATGGGGTAATAGAAGATATAAAGTTAATATTGGCAAAGAATGAATTAAGTATAGATCAAATTGCAATGATATGTTTTTCTCAAATTGCTTTGAAAAATATTATGAAAGTTAGAGAAGAATTAGATTTATCAGAAGAAAAGGTAATATTCGTAGCAGATGCTTATGGATATACAGGAACAAGTAGTCCTATGCTTGCACTATATGAAAGTGTAAAAAGAGGTAAGGTTAAAAGAGGAGATTATATAATAATTGCAACTGCTGCGTTTGGTGGAGAGCATATTACTGAGTTAATAATGTATTAAAAAGATATATTATAAATTTGCTAGAGATAATAAGTAAATTTTTACTCGAATTAGACAAAATATGATATAAATACAAATAATACTATTAATCCGTTGGAAAAAAAATAAAAATATGATAAAATATACAATAGCATTAAAAGTAATATGGAGGTAAGTATTAATGTCAGAAAAAAGGTTTGATAATAATATATTTGATGTAGTATACAGTATAATGCCGTACATTAGCGTTTTATTTAAAGATGAAGAATGTTTAGCATTAACAAATACTGAAGAATTTTTATATGTGAAATTTGGAAAAGAGTTTACATTGCCTTATAAAGAAGGACAAAGGGTAAACAAGTCTATTATGCGTGCAATAAATGAAAAGAGAGCAATAGAAATTGATATCCCAAGATCTATTGTAAAAACAGGTGCTAAGTGTTATTCTTTTCCTTTATTTGATAAGGGTGAACCTATTGGTTTATTTTTAGTAGCAATTCCTTTAGAGAATAGATATAAACTTGAAAATATTATAGAAAATTTAACTGAATCAATTACTCAGTTAACTGCTGGTATTAAGGAAGTAACAATAGGTGTACAAGATCTTGCTATAATGAATAATGACTTATTAACTAAAACTAATGATACAACAGATAAAGCTAAGGATACTGATGAAATAGTTGGAATAATTCAAGGGATTTCTTCACAAACCAATCTTTTAGGATTAAATGCTTCAATAGAGGCTGCAAGAGCTGGAGATACAGGAAGAGGATTTTCTGTAGTTGCAGAGGAAATAAGAAAGTTATCAAAAACTTCTAAAGAATCTATAAATAAAATTGATAATATTATTAAAGATATTTCTAAGGGTATTACAGAAATAGATTCAGGTTTAGATAAGATTAATGGAGTATCTCAAAATCAGTCTGCTGCTTTAGAAGAAATATCAGCATCTCTTGATGAATTAAATGGTACTGTTAGAGAATTAAATATATTAGCAGCAAGAGTATAGTTAAATGAAAAGAAAAATATATATTTCTCACCTTTTTCCTGATGAAGATTTGAGCAAGTTACTTATTAATAATAGTGTAGGGATAGAGACTATTAATTTTGGAATTGGGTATGTATTAGATGGGAAAGATAATGGGATAGAAGAATATTTAAAGAAGATGGATAAACTTTTAAAAGATAGATCTATATCTGTTCATGGACCTTTCTTAGATTTAAGTCCTTCTAGCTTTGATAGTTTGATTAGAGAAGCTACAAAAACTCGTTATAATCAAGCTTATTCTGTAGCAAAAAGAATTGGTGCAGATAGAATAGTCTTTCATTCATGTTATTATGATAATATCTATTACAGAGAAGGGTATCTTCAAAAATCCATTGAGTTCTGGAATGAGTTTTTTGAAGATAAAGATGACGATATAAAGATACACATTGAAAATGTTTTTGACAAGGAGCCATCACATTTAATAGAAATTATTGATAAAGTAAAAAATAAAAATTTATCCGTATGTTTAGATATTGGTCACGTAAATTGTTATTCGGATTTATCTATAGAACTTTGGCTAAAGAAATTAGGGGAAAGAATAGGACATATTCATATACATAATAATTATGGAACTAAAGATACACATTCAGGATTAAATAATGGAAACATCGATATAAATAAAGTGTTAACCTTAATTGACGATTTTTGTAAAGATGCCACAATTACTATAGAAGTAAATAATTCAAATGAAGTTTATGAATTACTAGATTTGTTAATAAAAAGGTATAATATATAAATAAAAAGATAAAATAATTAGTTGTTTATAGACTATTAATTATTTTATCTTTTTTTCTTTTAGGTCAAAATAGGAATGTTTAGCTAAGTAATTTAATTAATATACTCTATTTAAATGTATAATTTAAACATATTAATAAAATAATGTATAAATATGATATAATTGCTGAGGTAAATATATTAAGAAGAAATGAGGTATAATTGATGAAAAAATTTATAAAATTATTATGTATCTTACTTGTAGCAGTTGAAGTATTATTAAACTCAGCAGCTTTTGCAGTAAGCGAATTGAGCCCAATAATTCATAAGAATGAGATTGTTACTGGTACAGAAGGTGAGGGAGCGATATTAGAAGAACAATTGGAAATGCCTGAAAAAGGTTGGAAAAGATATGATGATACAAGTGAATTTATACAATATACAGGATCTTATAAGCAATTGAGTGATTCTGAGTATTATGATAATACACTAAGCTTATGTTGGGGAAAGGGGTCAAAGGTTCATTTTAATGTTGATGGAAGTAAAATGAGAATTCTTTTAGGAACAGTTCCTGAAAAATTTAAGGTTGTAGATTATCCATATGAATTAGTTAAAACTAATATTTATATTGATGGAAAAGTAATAGATACAATGTTTTCTGTTAGTTCCAGGTTAAATTATACAAAGGGATCTATAATTAAATATGAATATGATTTTGATAAAGCAGGAAAACATGATGTAGTATTTGAAATGAATTCAGATACTGATGAAATACATTTAGATGCTGTAGATGTTATTGGAAAACTTATTAACAAATCAGTAAACACTGATGCAGATGGTAATGTTATTTCTACGTTACATAGATATTATAATAGTAATACAGGTACATATTTATATGATTTTAGAGATGAAGCAAGTTTAGGGGATGGATATATAAAGGATGATACAACATGTACTGCATATTTAAATAAAACAAATTATACTATACCTGTTTATGAATACTATAGAGCAAAGGATAATAAGTATTTTTATACTATGGATAAAAGTGTGATAGGTAATGATAAGCATTATCAATATTTAGGGGCTAAATTTTATATAGATAAAGATAATGCACAAAAGATGGTGATAACTCAAAAACCATTGTTAGGTAGAATTTTAGAACTTTATAGATACTGCAGAAATTTTGATCAGGAGCATTTTTATACAACTAATTGGAACGAAGTAGGAAGTGGGAATGCTGTATACAATTACGAAGGTGTAGAATGTCGTATATTTGAATGTCAAGAAGATGACACTATTCCATTATATAGATATTGTAGAAATGATGGTGGAATACATTTTTATACTACAAATCCAAATGAGCTTGGTGCGGGCAATCCAGGATATACCAGTGAAGGAATTGTAGGATATGTGTATTCTTTTGAAGCAAAAGGAACAGTTAAACTTTATAGATATTATCAAAAGTCTATTGGTGGGCATTTTTATACTACAAATTTTAATGAACTTGGTAATGGGAATGATGCATATGCTAGCGAAAATATAGCATGTTATGTATTGCCTAGATAATTAATAATAAATCTTAAAATAAAACCATAAGTAATAAAAAATATTTATGGTTTTATTTTTTTATGAAATAATAAAAAAAGTATTGTATAACAATAGAAAAAATGATAAAATGTCGTATTGTTGCCAAAAAAAGTTGAAGTAGGTGATATTTGAAAAAATAAAATTAAAATTTAATATTATTACGGAGGATTAATTAAGTGAAGAGAATTCTTAGTTTCATTTTAGTAATCTTTATGGAATGCACAGTGATTTTTAATGCTTTATTATATCCAATAAGTGTAGATGCAGTTGTTCAACATGGTAAAGAATGTAGTCCTGTATTTAACTTATATAAAATGTTTAAAGAGTTAGAAAATTATAATTCGCAAAACCAAGAGGAGATTGCTAAGAGTCCAGTAGAGAATACTGGTAAGCAAATCGAAACTAAGGAAGAGCCAGCTGAACAAATTTCAGCTGATTTAGGAACAAAAGAAAAGAATAATAGTGTAACTCAAGATGAAAATTTAGATGATCTATCTAAAGTGGATGATAATTTTGAGAGTGTAGAATATAATGATACTTTATTATCATTAAGTACTCCAACTGGTTTAAGAACAATAGAAACATCAAATTTTATAGTTATAGTATGGAATGCAGTGGATTATGCAGAAAAATATGAATTGGAAGTTGATGGACAAATAATTGATTGCAGTAATAAAACTATGTATGTTCAAAGCGATTTGACAGACATGAGAGTGCATAAATATCGTGTTAGAGCAGTTAATTCTAGTATATCAAGTGATTGGAGTACATATATAGAAGGAAGTTTAGATGAGGGAGTTTTTGATTCACCTTGCGATATTATAACTTTTCCAACTAGTAATTATATAATTCTTTGTTGGAGTACAGTAAATGGTGCTACTGGATATGAAGTAGAAGTTGATGGTAAAGTTATTAATAATGGTTTATCAACAAATTATATTCATCAAGGACTAACTCCTAATACTACTCATACTTACAGGGTGAGGGCTATTGAAGGAGAAAACTATACTAAATGGAGTAATTTTATAAAAGAAACTACTTTAGCTGGTATTGTAGAACAAAAAAACAACAATTCTATTGAAGAAAAGAAAGGAGAGGTAGAAAAGCCTAAAGAAGCAATACCAAAAACTCCTGTGGTACAAGAAGAAAATAAAAAGACAATTGAAAATAAAACAGAAAAAATAGAAAAGCCTAAGGAAGAGGTACCTAAAACTCCTATTATTCACGAAGAAATCAATAAGGCAATTGAAAGTAAAGAAGAAAAGGAGAAGGCTTCAATAGAAAATGTTACTACTGAGCATAATGAAAATAAAATAGTAGAAACATCTCAAAATCAGATAGAAGTGGCAACAAACAATGAACAAGAGATGTTAAAAAAGGATCAAAAGGAACAAGAGGAAGAAAGAGTTAGAAATGATGCGAAGTACAATTCTAATGGAAATAATATTAGTGAAGAGGCGAACAATGTAAAGGATACTGCTAATATTGCTGAAGAACTAAATAATAATTTAGCAAAAGCATATAATAAGCTTGAAGAAGCTACCAATGTAAGAATATCAAATAGTATTGCAGAGATTACCTCAAGTATTAATGCAGCCTCAATAACTAGTTCATATGATGTAAATACTTCAGAAATAGAATATAAAGCAGAAGGATTTTATAGATCTACAGGTGGTGCAACGGTAGATAGATGGGAAAGGTTAGGAGAAAATGTTTTTGCAGAAGTAAGTGGAGCTCCTATGGAGAAATTAAGGATATCTTCTATAAAGAAGCCTAATGATTCAATAACTCTAAAGTACCAGGTTTATGTTTATGATAAGGATACTGGTAATGGTGGATGGCAATCTGAAAGATCAGAAGGTGAGGAAGCTGGTGAATATGGAAAAGTA
Organism: Clostridium sp.; assembly: GCA_015058405.1. Classification (GTDB taxonomy): domain Bacteria; phylum Bacillota; class Clostridia; order Clostridiales; family Clostridiaceae; genus Clostridium. The sequence goes on along the minus strand of SVCL01000039.1, from coordinate 9,716 downwards.
ATTACTTCATTAAAAATCTGGTTAGAAGGTACGAATAAATATGAAGTAAGATATAATTCAATTACGGATATGACTTCAAGTGTGCCGGGAATATCAGATTATGTTTATAATGGAGAACAAACTTTAGATCCAAGTATTAATAAACAGCCTATACTTAATTTTATCTTTGAAGTTATAGAATCTTTACCTAAAGTAGAGGTTTCTACTTATAATAATACAACTGGGAAATGGACTTCAACTAAAGATGAAGATGGATTTATAGGTGAAAGTAATCCTGTTGGTAAGATAAAGTTAACCACTAATAAAGTTTCCCAAGGATTCAAGTTAAAGTACCAAGTATTTATTAAGGAAAATGGTGCTTGGCAGGATTGGAAATATGATGGTGAAGAGGCTGGAGAAGCTGGGAAAACAATTACTAATATAAGAGCAAAAGTAGAGGGAACAGATAGATATTCACTTATATATAAGTTTAAGTCAATTGATGATAAATCTAAGATATCTATTTCTGAATATGGAAAGAATGGTTATGAACCTAAAAGCTTAAAAGAGAATTCAAATAATATAACTGGATTTTTCTTTAAAGTTTTAAGGTATGTTCCCAATATAGATGTGTATACATATTGTACACCGTATAACAACGAAAAGATTTGGATATACGGAGGGGTTCGTGGAGAATATGGTCCTATTAAGTTTGAAATTCGTAAAATAAAAATATCTCTAAAAGATGCACCTAGTGATACAAACATTAAATATCAGGTTTATTTAAAAAACAAAAATGTTTGGCAGGAATGGAAAAGTAATGGTGAGATAGCTGGATTAGATGATGATTATATTACAAATATAAGAATAAAGTTAGATGGTGAAACTTTAGGAAATTCAATTAAGTATTATTTTAAGAATACTGATGATGATTCTAACCAGTATGTATCTAATTATGGTTATAATGGTGTTGAACCTGCTGGTTCTTCAGCAAATGATAAAGAAATAAGTTCTGTTGGTATTTTTATGTGTAATGATCAACCAATATCAAATTTAGATGTAAGTGGAGATACAATAGTTTTAGATGGTAAATATGAAATACCACAAGGTACAGAATTTACAATACCAAGTGGTAAAAAAATAGTACTCGATTATTCTAAAACTAAAAATGTTGGTTTTGTAGTAAATGGAACACTAATTTTTAATGGAACAGAAAATAATCAGATAAAGGTTGTTGATGATGGTGAATATAGTTTATTTACTATTGGTGAAACAGGTAAGTTAATAGGAAATTATATTAATGTAGTTTCAAATAGAGGATATGGTATAGAATCATTAATCAATAATAAAGGTGAATTGGTCTTATCTAATTCAAGTTTCAAAAATTCTGTAAGTGGTACTTATTTTTTAGAGAGTAATAGTTCAAAAAATGTAAAAGTTGATTCGTGTATTGTTGATACTTGGGCTTATGGAATGATTATAGATGGAACAGGTAACTTTATAGTAAATAAGTCAACAATTAAAAATTGTAAGACAGCAATTATAGTTAAGGATGGTAATGGATATAGTTCATATAATAAAATACAAATAACAAACAATCAAATCATGAATAATGATTTTTCTGGGATATATGTAAATAGAGTTGGAGAAGAAGCGTTACACAAAAAGTTGGAAATTGAATCCAATATATTTGATGGTAATGATTTGAGTGGTTTAGAGTTTTATAGCGATAGTTTAGCTAATATAATAGTTGAAAAGAATAAAATAAGAAACACTAATAAATATGGTGATAATAATTATAGTCAATCAAGTAGTAAAATAACAGCACCAATTAGTATTAATCTTGGAATTTTAAAGGACAAGACTAAAGGAAGTATTAACTTTATTAATTCTATTAATAAAACTGATGAAGGTTCTAGTAACAAAATAGAAGCAGGAAATAGTATAGATGCAATTGTGTTATACAATACTCTTAGAACAACATTACAATTAAAATCAGGCAAATATCAATTTGTTTTATTTAATATGGATATAGATAATGGTGGAAGCTTATTAATAGATGAAGGGTGTAAAGTTATTTTTGATGGAATAATTTATGTAAAAAAAGGACAATTAATAATAAATGGTTCTGAAATCAATAAGGTATTAATAAATCCTATAAGTAGTTCAGGAGTAACATACACTACTAAAGGTATTATGTTTTCAAAAAATAGCTATAGAATAAAGATAGAAGAGGGTGCAAGTATAAATGCAACACATACTACATTCTTTAGAGGTGGGATTGGATATAGTGCTAATTTTGATGTATTAGGTGCAATGAACTTAAATAACTGTATTATAGATAATGATGTAAATACTAATGTAAATGGAATTTCAGGTAATTCAGATAAAACACAAATAAGTTTATCAAAAGTTGTTATAAGAAATTGTGCTACTGGACTAGAGGGGAAATGTGGAAAAGTTATAGGTTGTACTTTTACTAATAATAATTGTGCAATTAAAGTATCGTTAGGTGAATGTGAAATAAGTAATTGTACAATTATAAATAATAAAAATACTGGAATACAAGCTTCTGTTAATACTAGCATTTATAACTCTACAATAAAATCAAATATAAATAATATTGATTTATCTGCAAAATCATCAGGAGTTAAGTTTACTTTATATAATAACACAATAAGTGATGCTAATTATGGAATAAAATTAGTAGGTACTGCTAATGTTGATATTAGATACAATAATATTTATAACCATAAAACTTATGGATTATCATATACTGAAGGTACTAGAATTAGTGTTCCTTATAACTATTGGGGAAACAGTAACGGTCCTTCTGCATATTATTGGTACACCGACTATTATGGTAAAAGACATAGTATGTATAAAACGTATGGAGATAAGATAAGTAATAATTCTAATAATATTGATTTTAGTCCATGTTGTATTTCATTAATTCAAGGTATTGATTTAGGAATTAATCCAGACCAAATTAGTAATGATGCATATAAATTACTTTCAGATTATGCTTATAATCTAAAGAAGTCATTATCTACTAATGGTGTCAATGCTGCTAGTGGAAATTATTCTAAAGTCTATAATGATTTATTGGTTAATTCAAAAGGAATTGATATAAACTTATCTAGAATATATAGTTCAAGAAATAATTCAGGCATTACTACAGTTACTATAAGAAGTGAAGCTTCAGAAACTTCGAATAAAATAGGAACTTTAAACAAAGGAGATACAGTTGAAGTACTAGAAACCTTAGGTTCTTGGTGTAAAATTAAGGTTAATAATTTAGTTGGTTATGTTAATGCTGCTAATTTAGATATAACACAATCAACAGTAAATCTAAATGTGTTAGCCGAAATTAAGCTAAGTACTTCATCAAGTGTATTAAATGTAAGAAGTAGTGCTAGTACAAGTTCTAGTATAATAGGTACTCTAGGAAGCGGTGCAAGAGTTACGGTATTAGGAATTGAAGGGAATTGGTTTAGAATAAACTTTAATGGTAGAAGTGGTTATGTAAGTATGGATTACTCTAAGCTTTGTGATTCAGATCCACTTAATGCAACTGGAAGTGTAAAAGTTAGTTCATCTACGGGCTATTTAAATGTAAGAAGCGAACCAAATACTTCATGTACTATTATTGGAAAATTATATGCTGGAAATACTATTAATATTACAGCCAAAGGTGGAGATTGGTATAGAATAAATTACAATGGTTCTATAGGATACGTAAATAAGGATTATGTTGTTGTGAATAGTGTAGTAACTACAACAATCAAAAAATCTGGAGTCGTAAAGGTAAATGATTTACCTAATATGTTAGGTAGAGGATGGACTTTTTATTATGAAAGTTCTCTTGAAGGAATTAGTGATGTAAGCTCTTCTGTAACTACAGAAGGTAAAGTAGTTACTTTGCCAGGTGGAGAAGTTTGTTCATTTAAAAAGAATTCAGATGGGACTTATACTGCTTTAGATAGTAGAAATACATTAACAGAATCCAATGGTGAATTTATTATAAAGAATAAAGAGAATATAAGTTATTACTTTAATAATTTACACAAATTATATAAGATTTTAGATAGTAAAAATAATGCTTTATATTTTGAATATAGTGGAAAACTTATAACTAAGATTTATGATGATTCTGGAAGAATATATAATTTAAATTACTCTGGTGGATTATTAACTAATATAACTGAAGTAATTGATGGGAAAAATAGAAGAACTATTAATTATAACTTTAATTCGAATAATATGTTAGAATCGGTAAAAGATATTAATGGAAATATTCAAGAAAAATATATTTATGATTGTAATAGTAGATTGTATCAAATAAAACAAGATGATACTGTGTTGGAAGAGATTACTTATATTACAGAAGGAGATAATGATGGAAAGATTAGTACCTTAAAGACAGTTAGTGGGTTAATTAATAAGTATACTTATGATAATGATAATAATTTAGTTACTATAACTGATAATTTAGGTAATACAAATCAAACAGTTTACGATTCAAGCTTAAATGTTATATATACTATAGATCAAGATGGAAATATAACAGTAAATAATTATGTTCTAAATTCAAATAAGGATAATGCTTATAAGGAATTGGCAAGTCAAAAAGATAAATACGGTTATGTAACTTCATATGTAAGAGATGATAGAGGAAATATTTTAACTATCTATTATCCAGATAATTCTTATAAAGAATATGTATATGATAAATTTAACAATGTAATAGAAGAAATCAATCAAAATGGTAATAAAACTTTCTATGAATATGATTCTACAGGAGTTTATCTATTAAAGATAATTATGCCTTTAAATGGAACTGATGATTATACTGCAACGTGCGATAAAAGTAAATTTGCTATTTCTACTTTTGAGTATTACGAAAAGTCAGCTGCCTTACCAATTGCAGGATTAGTTAAGAAAATTACTAAGGCAAGTGGAGGGTGTGTTGAATATACATATGATAAGTATGGTAACACTTTATCAGAAACTGATTTATTAGGAAATGTTACGAAATACTCTTATGATAGGTATGGCAATAGAATAAAAATTATAAGTCCTAATGGCTTTAGTACTGTATATAGTTATGATAACAAAGGAAAAATACTGACTAAGAGCAATGCTTTAGGACAAATTACACAATATTTGTATGATAAGTATGATAGAAATATTGGACAAATAGATCCGAAAAACATCAATAATGGTGTAATTACTATGTCATATACTTATGATTCAGCAGGAAAAGTTATATCTCAAACTGATTCATTAGGAAATGTTATCAAATATAGTTATGATGAGTATGGCAATAAAGTAAGTGAAGAGAATGCATTAGGAGGAACTTTCATTTATGAATATGATTCTTTAGGAAGAGTTATTAGTATTAGTTTTAGAGAATCAGATAATATTAAAAGAATATGCTTACAAGAATTCTCTTATAAAAGTACTGGTGGTAATTCAAATCAAACTATTAATGTAGTTAAGACAACAAAAACTTATATAGCTGAAGGTAAATATTCTACAACTGTTGATAAATATAATTACTTAAATTCAGTTATTGAACATATTAATGCTGATGGTTCAAAGGAATTTACAACTTATGATGGCAAAGGAAATATACTTTGCAAGGTTCCTGAAAATGGAGCGCCAACTTACTGTTATTATGATTATAATAATAAGTTAATTAAGTATTATGAAGCAGTAAAAGTTGGTGAGAATAATAACTTTAAATATAGGGAAACAAAATATACTTATAACTTAGATGGAATTAAGACATCTGTTTCTGTTGGTTTAGAGTTAGTTGATAGAGGTCGTGAAGCAAGTAAATTTTATACTACAACTTATAAGTTAGATAAACGAGGTTCAGTATTAAGTCAAGTTGATAGTGAAGGTAGAAAGATAGAATATACTTATGATGTTAATGGTAATACTACTTCAAAGAAACAATATTTAGATAAAGATAATTATATACTTACTGAATATGAGTATGATAGGGGAAGTAGGTTAATAGCTGAAAGTATTATTGTTAAAAATGGAGATTTAGCAGGAAATGATATTTCAGATACAACTATTAGTAAGTTAACTACTAAATATACTTATGATAAGAATGATAATGTTATTAAAAAAGAATTTGCAGATGGATCTACCTTAGAAACTGAGTATGATGGATTAAACAGGGCAGTTAAACATATTAGAACTATAATAGGAAAAGATATAGCTAATAAAGTCATCAAAGAAACATATTCATATGTAGGTAATACTGATAAGGTAGCTAAGTTTACAAATGGAGAAGGGGATGTAACAACTAATATTTATAATAAACAATTACAACTTATAGAAGTTGATTATGCTGATGGAAGTGTCGTTACTTATAAATATAATCTTGAAGGAAAAGAAATAAGTAAAGTAATTAAGGATGCTTCTGCAGGAAATACTAAGGAATATGTTAAAGAATATGATGCAGATGGAAATCTTATTCTTGAACAATATGTTTCAAAGGATGCTAGTGGCAAGGTAATTTATTATCCTGTTAAAGCTTATAAGTATAACTCCCAAGGAAATTTAATTAAAGAGGTATACGGTAAAGCTTTTGCTGCAGCTACAGGTAATACAACAGAGGAAAAGATTAAAAATGCAAAAGGAATTGAATATACTTATAATTTAGAAAATAAGATTGTGTCAGTTCTAAATATTCAAGACAAGCTAGATGGAAAGAAATATTCATCTTTATATGAATATGATGTTTTAGGAAGAAAGATTAAAGAAACTGATTCTAAAGGAAATTCAACTCTTTATGTTTATGACATGGCAGGAAATGTACTAGAAAAATATTTTGTTGGTAATGTTAATGGAAATGAAAATATAAAAATATTACTTAAAAAAAATACGTATGATTTAGCTAATAACGTAATATCTAGTACAGATGCTAATGGTAATAGGACTGAATATGTTATAAATTCCTTTGGAAAAATTAAGTTCAAAAAGTTACCAGGTGATACTACAATTCCTAGTTCATCATGTACTTATCAATATGATAAGTCAGGTAATAATTCTATGAGTATTGATTCTTTAGGGTTAATTACTAAAACTGTTTATGATAGTGCAGGAGATGTTATCTTAAAAACATTACAAGGCAAAGGTTCAAATACAGTAATAAATGAAAAATATGCATATGACAATTTAGGAAATGTCACATCATATACAGATGCAAATGGTAATGTAACAACCTATAAGTATGATATATACGGCAAGGTAATTGAAAAATCTATTAATGGTAAAGTGGTATTTAAATATTCATATGATTTCTTTAATAATATGCTTTATGTTGAAGATAGATATGGTAATAAGACTACCTATATTTATGATGATGGTGAAAGATTAATTGAAACAAGAAATGCATATGGTGTAGTAATTGAAAAATATGAATATGACCTTAATGGAAATAAAATCAGCACAACAGATTCTTTGGGAAATGTTAGTAGGTACACCTATGATGAAAATGATAGAGTAATAAGTTCAAAAGATCCAGAAGGCATTATTACAACAAAGAGTTATAATTCATTAGGACAAGTAATAAGTCAAAAAGATGGAAATGGAAATATAACTTATTATAGCTATGATGGATTAGGAAGATTAATTTCAGTTAAAAATGCTTTAGGTGAAACTACAATTTATACTTACGATTTTAATGGAAATAAGATTTCAGTAACAGATGCAAAAGGAAATATAACTAAATATAACTACAATGCAGCTAATAAAGTTACAGAAATAATAGCTCCAAACAATGGAAGCTTAGAAGGAAAAGTTCAAAAGTATACTTATAATGCTGATGGTTCTATTAAAAATGTAAAAGACAGAAATGGTAATGTAATAAGTTATAATTATGATATCTTTGGAAGAAAGATAAAAGAAACTAATGGTTCAAGTATAGTTAATTATGAGTATGATAAGTTAGGAAATCTACTAAAGGTAACTAATAACGCTGATCCTACAGGTGATATAACTTATAGTTATGATTCAGAAAATAGAATTACAGAAAAAACAGTTGCAGCAATTACTATAAAATATACTTATGATGTTAAGGGTAAGGCTGCTGGGGAACATAAGACAATAATTACGGATAACAAAGGTGGAAAGGTTACAGAAACTTATGACAAAGCTAATAGATTAATAAGTGTTGATGATGGAAAAGATGAAACAAAATACACTTATTTATCTGATGGAACAAAGAGTTCTACAATATTTAGCGATGGTTCTAAGGAAACTTATAGTTATAATAAGAATACACAGTTAATTACTTTAAATCATATAAATGCAGCAGGCAAAATTACAGCTACTTACAGTTATACTTATGATAAAAATAATAATATAACTAAGGTAGTTGATAGTAAGGGAACTACATCTTATATATATGATGGTTTAAATAGACTAATACAAGTAACTGAGCCAGATGGAAAGGTGACAGTTTATAAATACGATAAAGCTGGAAACAGAAGTACAGAAACAGTTACAAAGGATGGAAAGACTTATAATAAAGCTTATGTTTATGATATAGAGAATAGATTAGTTAAGACTGTAGATAATTTATCAGGAGTTACTTTAGAAACAAATTATACATTTGATAATAATGGTAACCAAGTACGAGAATTAGTTAGAGATTCATCATTAACTAAGGTTGTAAAAGATAGAAACATAACTTATGATAATTATAATAGAGTTATAGTAATAAGTCAGGATGGAAAAACTCTAGAAAAAAATGCTTATAACTATGAAGGTTTAAGAGTTCTTAAGGAAACAGACGGTAAAAAAGTTATATACATTTATGATGGTAAAAATGTATTTCTTGAATTAAATGACTCATCTGAAGTTAATGCTAGAAATGTTTATGGAACTAAGCTAATTAGTAGAGAAACAGGTGGAGTAAAAGGATTCTATAGATACAATGGACATGGTGACGTTGTAAAAATAGTTGATAAAGCAGGAAATACTTTAGCAGAATATTATTACGATGCTTTTGGAACAGTAAAGGAAAGTAAAGGCAGCTTTAATAATCCATACAGGTATGCTGGATATATCTATGATGAAGAGGCAGACTACTATTACATGCAATCTAGAATGTATGATCCATCTTTAGGTAGATTTATACAACAAGATACTTATAGAGGAGAGGCAACAGATCCATTAAGCTTAAATCTATATACTTATTGTTTAAACAATCCAATGATATATGATGACCAAAATGGACACTGGGGAAGCTGGATAAGTAATGCATGGAATGCTATTAAGTCTGTAGGAAGAAAAGTAATAAATACAGTTAGAAATGTAGTTCATACAGTAGTAAATACAGTTAGAAATGTAGTAAATACTGTAGTAAATGCTGTTAAAAATGTAGTACATAGAGTGGTTAATACTGTTAAAAATGTAGTTAGAAGAGTTGCTAATACAGTAAAGAGGGCTGTTAGAACAGTTAGCAGAACTGTTAGAAGAGTAGTAAGTAGAACAGCTTCAACAGTTAAGAAAATAGTAAGACATGTAGCTCAAAATAGGTATGTTCAATCAGCTGTAGCAAAAGCAAGGTTAATAGCTAATTATACAAGTAATCAAATGAAAAAGGCTATAAACGCAGTAAAGAAGGTAAATCCTGCTGAACTTGCAGTTGGAGCATTTAATATGATTCAAGGCGGACTAGCAATAGGAGCAGGTTTAGGATTAACAGCAGT
>SVCL01000001.1 GCA_015058405.1 Clostridium sp. | reverse complement strand
GGTGAATCTTATAGAATGAAAGAAACAAAACAATGGTTAAAAGAGAGTGAAAAGCAAACTTGCTAAATTCCATTTTTACCATATGCTGATGGCTGACTTTTTAATGCTTTTTTGGTTCCAAGTTGATGTATAAAATACATAAAACCTTCAAAGCTAAGTTAAATGCAATAAATGCAGTCCAAAGTATGTCTAGTGTAGATAGATGTATTGATAATGGGCCTATGGAGGCTTTTTGGGGTACCCTAAAAGTTGAAATGTATTATTTGCGGAAGTTTGATACTTTTGAAGAACTTGAACAAGCTATTGATGAATATATAAAGTTTTATAATACAAAAAGATTACAAAAGAAGTTAAAAGGCATGGCTCCTATTGAATATAGAAGCCATACCTTAGCAGCATAATTTTATATTATTTACCCTGTCTACTTGACAGAGGGCAGTTCAAATTAATACATACCTTTTAATAAATTAACCATAAAATTTTCACACTTCTTTAAATTACTTTTAACGTCCAATCCTCACAGTTCCAAATATCAGTAACTACATCTCTATAGAAATCTGGTTCATGGGATACAAGTAATACAGATCCTTTATATTCTTTTATAGCTCTCTTAAGCTCATCCTTAGCATCTTGATCTAAATGGTTAGTAGGCTCGTCTAGGATTAGTATATTAGTTTCGTTGTTAATTATCTTACATAATCTAACCTTAGCTGCTTCTCCTCCTGATAAAACCATTATCTTAGATTCTAATTGCTTAGTAGTTAATCCACACTTAGCAAGAGCTGCTCTTATTTCATATTGAGTATATGAAGGGAACTCATTCCATACTTCTTCAATACAAGTATTAGTATTTCCGCTTCTATCTTCTTGTTCAAAGTAACCTATGTTTTGATAGTCTCCTCTTTCTACTTCTCCACTTAAAGGCTTAACTATACCTAATAAACTCTTAAGTAAAGTAGATTTTCCAAGACCATTAGCTCCAACTAAAGCTACTTTTTGACCTCTTTCCATATAAAGATTTAGAGGTTTTGTTAATGGCTTATCATAACCTATAACTAAATCCTTAGTTTCAAATATCACCTTACCTGATGATCTTGATTGTTTAAAGTTAAACTCTGGTTTTGGTTTTTCCTTAGTAAGCTCTATTATTTCCATCTTATCTAGTTTCTTTTGTCTAGATTTTGCCATATTAGAAGTTGCTACATTAGCCTTATTTCTTGCAACGAAGTCTTCTAGTCTAGCTATTTCTTTTTGTTGCTTTTCATAAGCTGCTTCTAGTCTTCTCTTATTTTCTTCATAGATTCTCTTAAACTCATCATAATCTCCTACATATCTTGTAAGCTTTCTTTCTTCTACATGATATATTAAATTAACTACTGAATTTAAGAATGGTATATCATGTGATATTAATATAAATGCATTTTCATAGTTTTGTAAATATCTCTTTAACCATTCTATATGTTCTTCATCTAGGTAGTTAGTAGGCTCGTCTAGTAAAAGTATATCTGGATTTTGTAGTAATAACTTTCCTAAAAGAATTTTTGTTCTTTGTCCACCAGATAAATCATCTACATCTCTATCAAGTCCTAAATCTAATAACCCAAGACCTTTTGCTACTTCCTCTACCTTAGCATCTATTATGTAAAATCCGTTATTATCAAGTAAATCTTGAATAACAGCTGTTCTTTCAAGCATTTTTTCTAGCTCTTCTGGAGTACAATCTCCCATCTTTTCATATAATTGATTCATTTCTATTTCCATATCAAATAAAAACTTAAATGCATCTCTTAAAGCATCTCTTATGCTTTGTCCTTTTTGAAGTGCTGCATGTTGATCCATGTAACCTACTCTAACATTGTTTGACCAAATTACATTACCTTCATCTGGCATAAGCTTTCCTGTTACTATATTCATGAAAGTAGATTTACCTTCACCATTTGCTCCAATAAGACCTACGTGTTCACCTTTTAATAATCTAAAAGATACATCTTCAAAAATTGCTCTGTCTCCAAAGCCGTGATTCATATTTTTTACTTGTAATACGCTCATGTTACCTCCCAAAATCGTAGTTTTGAATTCTATCTATTATTATATAGGATTTTTTGATAATTAAAAGAGAAAAAAACTTAAAGGATAGTAATAAAATCTTCATAAATACATTTTAATTATCTTTTGTCACTTTTTTACTTTTTATTTTGTTATATTAGTAGATGTACATCAAATAATTATTTAGGAGATATTTATGATAAAGGAAATAGGTAAAAATAAAAAAATAAATTTCATTCAGCTCTTTTCAAAAAATAAGTGCACTGATAAAGAGTTTATAAAGAAAATATATATTGAACTAAAGAAACCTATTTTTGTTTTGGCATTATCTATTAGCAATGATTATTATGCTGCTGAAGATATTCTGCAAGAAACCTTTATAAAAGTTATAAATAATATAGATAGCTTTGCAAAAGGGACTAATGCAAAAGCTTGGATTTTAACAATAGCAAGAAATACTGCTTTAAACCACGTTAATAAATTAAAAAGAGAATGTCTGAATGAAGATATTAGTATAAAGGATAATACTTGTTTTACAGAAGAAGTAGAAAGTAGTATAGAGTTTTTACGTCTTATAGAACCTCTTAATGAAGAAGAAAAACAAATAATAGCTCTACGTCTTTCCGCTGGATTAAGTCACAAAGATATTTCCAAAGCTTTAGCTATACCTTTAGTTAATGTAAGGAAAAAATATTCGAGGGCTTTAAAAAAGCTAAAACAAATTTATAAGGATTAAGGATGTGATTATTTATGTTTAGATTTAATAAGGGTGTTAAGAATTATATTAATGCTATAGATAAAATTAAAATCCCAGTTCTTCGTGAAGAAAATTGTATTGAGTTTGTACCTAGAAATAAATTTTCTTTTACTAAGCCTGCTTTGTTAGCTATTGCTGTATTGCTTACTTTCTTTATAACATCAATAGATTTTTCATCAAACAATACAGATATACCTTTTTCAATTAAGGCTTATACAGGCACTAGTTCTATAGATTTAAAAGAAGGTGAAACTTTAGAGTTACCTTCAGGGCATGTTGAAGCTGATACTTTTGTAATGCAAGGTTTACTAATAAACGGTCATATCTCCAAAATTAATGCTACCTATGATAATGGTGATGTTGGCTATTTTGGAGGAAATAATACTTACGAACTAAAAACAACTCAATATATAGGCAATCATTCTGGATGTGCCACTCAATCTAAAGATAGTCCATATATGTATTCAATTAAGTTTATGGATGATGAAGAAATAGAAAAAAGATTCTTAGATGGAAAAACTATAGTCGATGTACCAGATGATAATTCTACAGATAATAATTCTACTAATGTTGATTCTTCATGTTCTTACTCTTCATGTTCAGATACAAATTCTGCTGAATTTATAGTAGATGATGAATTTAAATACAACTATATTTTATGGTCACCAGGAAAAGATTTTCTAAAACAATTATGTACAACTGGAATTGAATCAATTTCTGAATTACCAAAGTCAAATATACACCTAACAATAACTTTTACAGATGGTCATACTGAAGAAAAAAATATATACTTAGCTTTCAATCGTTCTGGAAACCTAGAAATCAACCTAAGTTAGTAAAAATAGGACTATACTAAATCGCCTAAGTATAGTCCTAATTCTTAATATTCATATTCTTTTCTATAGTCACAAACTCTAACCTTTAAAGGTTTATCTTGCATTACCTTTTTATAAGAACATAAAAAATCACTTAATTCCAAATCAGATAAATCTACTTTACCTTCACTTTGAATATTTACGTTTTCTTCTTGGATTATTATTTCTAAATCATTTTTATCATTTTTTATTTTATATAATGATACAGATGCATTTACTAATCCATTTTTATATTTTTCTTGAAAACCCATTACCTTTTTAATATTTTCATATTTAAACTTTGACTCATCAAAATTCATTCCAGCACTTTTTAACTGAGTGTCTATTATAGATGAATCAAAACCATATCTCTCCATGAGTTTCTTTTGCATATTTAAGAATTTATCTTGTGATATATTATTATCTTCCATATATTTATATATATTTTTAGTGAATTCAGCCATAGTTATTTTGCCTTCGGCCATATCATAATATAAAGAGTACATATAATCTTCAAGTTTATCTACATCTTTTTCTTTTGCCTTATTTTTAAGATCATTAAAATCAATAATTCTATCGTCCATATTTAAGCCAACTCCTTTTTATATATTATATATCAAAACATACCATATAACTACAATAAATTATAGGGACACCCCATAAAAGGGTGTCCCTAAGTTAAATGAATACTTATTTTTTTCTTTTGGGTAAAATAATCTTAGACTCAACAACAATCTTAGATTCCTTTACCTTATTTATTCGTCTTACTAATATAATATGTGCTATTATTGAAATTATTATTCCTATGATTACTAATGATCCTATTAATTGTGCAATAAATCCAACAACGAATATTAAAATATTCATTTCATACCTATCGCAAATTCTATAATATAAAACTATTTTATATGCTACCCATAAGGTTGTTAACACCAAACTTACATTGGTTAAATACCCTTGATTTAACGTAGCCACCGAACCACCAGTCACTAAGCTTAATATAGCTAATATCATAAACCAAAGAGACCCTTGTCCAAGTTTGATTAACAAATAATCACTACATACTGGAATCCAGGCAAGCCAAGGCTTATCATTATTCTCTTTTTTAGCAATCTTCATCATAGCAATTGCTGTAACTATATAATTCACAATAATCATTACTATGGTAAAAATTAGAGTCAAGTTATAAATTACTATTTCGTTCATACTTATCCTCCCCACTCCCAAAGGAATGTTTGTCCACATTTAACATTATATTGTTAATTATATAGTTTTAATCCATTTACATCAATAATATTATTTTTCTTTTTTAGTCATATATACGTATGATAGTCCTATAACTACAGCACCACCAATAATGTTACCGATTGTTACAAACACTAAGTTCTTAACTATTCCACCTATAGCAAGAGATGCTCCTTGTGGAACCATCATAGCTATTCCCATAAGTCCCATATTTGCTATACTATGTTCATATCCAGCTGTAAAGAATGCAAATACACACCAAAGAATCATTAATAATTTTCCTGCTTCATTCTTCATTTTATAGCTACACCAAGAAGCTAAACATACTAACATATTACAAAGGATACCTCTTATTATCATTTGGTCTACTGGTAAACTTGCTTTCATATCAACATAATTAACTATGAATTCTCCTGCAACTTCATTAACTAGTCCACCTTGTACCAATAAAAATGCAGAAATAATAGATCCTATTAGATTTCCTACCCAACAGAATCCCCATAATTTAAATGCATCTACCCAAGTATTTTCTTTTTCTGCCGCACCTATTGCTAAGTACATATTATTACTTGTAAAAAGATCAGCACCAGCAAATACTATTAAACATAAGGCTATACCGAATGATAATCCCATTGCTATTTTATAAGAATGTGAACCTGCATGTTCTAAGCCTGCCCCTATTCCATAAGATAGCATTGTTCCAAATGCAACATACATACCACCAAGTATACATGATAACGCATATTTGCTTGGAGTACTTTTCATCATTTTAGTTTTCTTTTTAGCAGTAGCTGCTATACTTTTTAGTTCTTCACTATACATTTTCATAAATCCTTTCTTAAGTTAAATCCAAATAAAATTTTATAATATAAATTAGCTTTATTCAATTGATTTTTTAACTTAATTATCATTTAGTAACTTTTTTCTTATTTGCTAAATTATATTTTTGTCATTTTCTGTACATTCTTGAATATAATGTTGTAAAAGGTCAAAAAATTCATATATCAAGAACTAATTTTCTAATATTGACTAAAAAAATAAGAGCGCTACCTCAAAAGTAACACTCTTATTTTTTATCTACTCATTTCTTCTTTTGCAAATTCTTCAAAAGCTTTAACAAATTTATATACATGAGTTATATTATGTTCTGTTGATAAAAATACTGCTTCAAATTGCGATGGAGCTATATTAATTCCATTTTTAATCATATGTGTGAAATATCTATTAAATCTATCTACATCACACTTTTTAACTTTTTCATAGCAATCTACTTTTTCATCTGTAAAGAATATAGTAAACATTCCACCTACTCTATTTATTTGAATTGGCAAGTTATACTTTTCACTTACCTTAAGTAAGCCTTCTTCTAACTTTCCACCTATTCTTTCTATATGATTATAATATTCTGGATGATCATATAGTTGATTTAAAGCTGCAAGTCCAGCTGCCATTACTATTGGATTTCCTGACATTGTACCTGCTTGATATACTCCTCCTGATGGCGAAAGACATTCCATTATCTTTCTCTTTCCACCATAAGCACCACATGGAAGACCGCCTCCCATTACTTTAGCATAAGTAACTAAATCTGGAACTACATCAAATAAAGTTTGAGCTCCCTTAAAAGCAACTCTAAATCCTGACATAACTTCATCAAATATTAATAAGGAACCATATTTATTACATAAGGTTCTTAATAATTTCATAAACTTATCATCAGCTTTAACAACACCCATATTACCTGCAACTGGCTCTATTATAACTGCTGCTATTTCATCACCATATTCCTTAAATAAACTAGCAACTTGCTTTTCATCATTATAAACACCTATCAAAGTATTCTTTATACTATCTTCTGGTACTCCTGGAGAACCTGGTATATTTCCTGTTAATACTCCTGAACCAGCTTCTACTAAAAATCCATCATAATGCCCATGATAGCATCCTGCAAACTTTATTACCTTATCTCTCTTAGTATAACCTCTAGCAAGCTTAATAGCACTCATAGTTGCTTCTGTTCCAGAGTTAACCATTCTCACCATTTCTACTGAAGGCATATTTTCACATAAGAACTTACTCATTTCTAGTTCTAATTTAGTAGGTGCTCCAAAAGCTATTGCTTCCTTTGCTGTATCTTGTATAGCATTAACTACCTTTTCATTACAATGCCCTAATAATAAAGGCCCCCATGCTAATACGAAATCTATATATTCATTTCCATCTTCATCTACTATTTTTACGCCTTTTCCTGACTTTATTATAGGTGGCGTCATATTTATTCCTCTATAAGCTCTAACAGGACTATTAACCCCTCCTGGCATATATCTTTTACTTTCATTAAAAATCTTTTCGTTTTCCATTTTTACTTTTCCTCTTCTATCTATTGTCATTTAAAATATTAGCTGCATATATTGCATA
The DNA here is from genome assembly GCA_015058405.1 of Clostridium sp. GTDB lineage: Bacteria > Bacillota > Clostridia > Clostridiales > Clostridiaceae > Clostridium. The sequence continues at coordinate 10,596 of SVCL01000001.1, read as the reverse complement.
ATAAGTTATTATAATATCAGCTCCAGCTCTCTTAATAGAAGTTAACATTTCCATAACTACTCTTTCTTCATCTATAAATCCAGCATTTGCAGCAGCCTTAACCATAGAATATTCTCCACTTACACTATAAGCAGCTACAGGAGCATCTATATTGTCTCTAACTTCTCTTATTATATCTAAATAAGATAAAGCAGGCTTAACCATTATTATATCTGCCCCTTCATCTAAATCCATATATACTTCTCTTAAAGCTTCTCTTCTATTAGATGGGTCCATTTGATATGTTTTTCTATCTCCAAATTGTGGTGCAGAATCAGCTGCTTCTCTAAATGGTCCATAGAAAGATGAACAATATTTAGCTGAATAACTCATTATAGGAACCTTTACAAATCCTGCTTCATCTAACGCATCTCTAATATAAGCTATTCTACCATCCATCATATCTGAAGGTGCTATCATATCAGCTCCTGCCTTAGCATGAGATACTGATATTTTACCTAAGTATTCTAGAGTCTTATCGTTATCAACATAATCTCCATCTAAAATACCACAATGACCATGACTAGTATATTCACACATACAAACATCTGTAATTACATAAATTGATGAGTCTATTTCTTTTATCTTTCTTACAGCTTTTTGAACTATACCATTATCATTAAAACTTTCAGATCCACAAGCATCTTTATGATCTGGAATACCAAATAGTAATACTCCTTTTACTCCTGCCTCTTTAACTTCTTTTATTATTTCTTCTAATCTATCTATAGAATAATGAAAACATCCTGGCATAGATGAAATTTCAGTTTTTACATTTTCTCCTTCTACTACAAAAATAGGTAATATAAAATCATTAGCTGATAAACTTGTTTCAGCAACCATACTTCTTATATTACTATTTGCTCTAAGTCTTCTTCCTCTATAAATCATTTTTTATTCGCCGTCCTTTTTTATAAAATCCACTATTTCCTCTAAAAATCCTTCTTCAGAATGTTTCTTACACATGTGAGCCTTTAACCCCTTTTCCTCTAATGATTTTAAAGTTCTAGGACCTATAGCTATACATGTCTTCTCTTTTATACTATCTAATCCTACCATATTCACCATATTATTTACAGTACTTGGACTAGTAAATAATATAATATCTACTTCTTTAAAGCTATTTCTATTTAAAACTTTACCTTCTAAAGTATTATAAATATTTACTCTATCTATATTAACCCCTAGATTAGTTAATTTATTTTCTAATAAATCTCTACTTTTAGATGAACATGGCATTAAAACCTTATCTCCTGAAGTTACATGTTTAGTAAGTTCCTCTAATAACCCTTCTGCAACAAATTCTTTTGCAACAATAAAGCTCATAATTCCTCTATCTTCAAGAGCTTTTCCTGTGGCCTTACCTACTACTGCAAAGTTAGCTTTTATTCTTCTAATATCTATCTTTCTTTCCTTAAGATATTCAAAAAATATATTAACAGAATTTACTGAAGTAAGGATTATATAATCATATTCTTCTATCTTCTCAACATATGATTCTAAATTATATGCAGTATTTTCGAATCTTATAGAATTAATTACTGTAGCTTCAGCTCCAAGTTCTACAAGACTATTTCTTAAATTTTCTGATTGACTTCTAGATCTAGTTACACATATGTTATACCCAAATAAAGGCTTCTTTTCATACCAAGCTAATTCTTCATTTAAAGTAACTACCTCTCCTATAACAATAATACATGGAGATTTCAATCTTGCCTCTTTAGCCTTTTCTTCTATATTTTCTAAAGTACCCACTACCTTTTTTTGTTTTGAAGATGTTCCTCTCATTACTATTGCTGCTTTAGTATTTTTATCTTTTCCGTACTTTATTAAGTTTTCACATATACTTCCTAAGCTAGAAAGTCCCATCATAAATACTAATGTTCCTTCTACCTTTGCTAAAGCTTCAAAGTTAGTATTAAGTTCCTTTGCAGACTTTCCTGTAATTATGTGAAAGCTTTGAGCTAATCCTCTATGAGTTATAGGTATTCCTGCATAGTTAAGTACTGATATTGGAGATGTAACACCTGGTATTACTTCAAAATCTATATTAGCTTCCTTAAGTGCTAATACCTCTTCTCCACCTCTACCAAAGACATATGGGTCTCCCCCTTTAATTCTTCCCACAATATGCCCTTCTTTAGCTAAGTTTACTATCATTTCATTTATTTCTTCTTGAGTTCTATAATGTTCTCCTGGTTCTTTTCCACAATAATATATTTCGCAATCTTCATTTAAATAATTCAATACATTATTAGATACTAATCTATCATATAAAACAGCCGTACATCTTTTTAATGCCTTTACTGCCTTTAAAGTTAATAAATCCTCATCACCAGGACCTGTTCCTATTATGTAAGCTTTTTTCATATATTATATACCTTGAGCTATTATCTTTTTAGCTAATTCCTTTCCAAGTTCAATATGTTTTTCTTTCTTTCCACATATATCTTTCTTTACTAATCTGCCTGCTACTTCATAGGTACCAACTATATAAATATCATTTCCTTCTAAAGTTGTGTATGCACCTATAGGACTATGACAATCTCCATTCAATTCTCTCATGAAACTTCTCTCTGCTTCAACTGTTAATCTAGATTCCTCTGAATCAAGGCTCTTAAATATTTCTTTATACTCGCTATTCTTCAAACATTCCACTCCAAGTGCACCTTGACCTATAGCTGGTAAGAATATAGTTGGATCAAAATAGTCTGTAATTATATGTTCTAAATCTAATCTCTTTAATCCTGCAGAAGCTAATATTATTCCATCAAGTTTTTCTTCTTCCATCTTTCTTAATCTAGTTTGAACATTTCCCCTTATAGGAACTATTTCAATATCACTTCTTATACTTTTAAGTAAACTTCCCCTTCTAATACTGCTAGTTCCAATCTTAGCTCCTCTTTTTAATTCATTAAATTTAACACCATTACTAGATACAAAAACATCTCTTACATCTTCTCTTTCTGGTATAGCTACTATTTCAAATTCATCAGATAATTCAAAAGGAACATCTTTCATACTATGTACTGCTCCATGAGCCTTTCCCTCAAGTAAAGCCATTTCAATATTTTTAGTAAAAACACCTTTACCTCCTATTTTATCTAAAGTTACATCTAGCCTTTTATCACCTTCTGTAAGCATAAGTAATTTTTCTACATTTATATTTTTTTTAATCTTTAACATTTCAATTACTTTATCCGTTTGAACTTGAGCTAATAGACTTTTTCTTGATGCTATTATTATTCCCATATTTTCTTATTCCTCCAGTAATCTATCGAAATTTTCTTTATTATAAAACATATTTAATATAATGTTACTCTTATTCTTCTTATAAAAGAAATAAAAATCTTCAGAATTTATAAAATCAATTATTTCTCTCTTTGTATCATTATTATTTTTAGCTTTATTTCTAATTAAGGTAGTGTATCCTATAAAATCATCATATTCTTCCAAACATTCTTGTGCTTTATTAGCTAAAATTACTGTTCCTTTAGGATTACCACCTAAGGTATTAATCCCAAATACATAATTTTTGCCCTCTCTTTGAGATGGAATAGCTCCCATTCCATCTTTAAAGTTTGTAGAATCTATGTATATTTTATATTCATCCTTACAATCCTTTTTTATCTCTAAAACTTTATTATAATCATCTATAGCTATTATTATGATATGCTTATCTTTTATAAACTCTTTACTATATTCTCCTAAGATAAACTTAAAGTCAAACCCTTTAAGTTTTTCATAAAATTCATTATACTCTTTGTTTATAATTTCAACATAACACCCTTCACTCAAAAAATGCTTTGCTTTTATATATCCTCCTCTTCCTAATCCAATTACACCAATTCTTAACTTCTTAGAGAATAGAGAAATCATAGAAAATCCTAGTTCTCCATCAAAAATATCTTCTTTATAATCTTTAGACATTCTTCTCCTCCATCTAAAGTTTCCTGCTTTAATACTTCAATAGCTCTATTTATATATGTATCAGATGTACTTTTAATAAGCATATTAACTAAATCCACATCTTCTTTACTTTTACTCTTATGCTCAAAGGTTGTAATTCTTTTTTCACATATATTTTTTCCTTTTAACCTTAACTCTTGTATCAATGGGGAAATACTTCTAAGCTTTACCCAAGCACCATATTCTTTAATATATTTATCTACAATATATTTCTTTGAATTCATACGCTCTACTCTAAGACTTTTATTTTCATCTTCTATTTTACTAATTTCATCTATATTATATACAACAATTCTATCTAATAAAGCCACATCTTTATGAACATCCATTGGTACTGACATATCATAAATAACTAGTGGTTTTCCCTCTTCCACTATATCTTCCTTATTAATAACTGTAAAAGGTGCTGAGGTACAAGATATTATGCAATCTACTTTATTTATGTACTCACGTCTATCTTCAAAATCTATTATCTTTACTGACGTTTCTTCTAATTCCATGGCTTTTCTTTTATTTCTTAAAGCTAAATAAATATTAGTTATATTATGACTTAACAAATATTTAATAGCTAACCTCCCTACAGCCCCATATCCTATAACCATTACACTTTCATTTTTATCTTTGACCAAATTACTTACTGCTATTGATACAGATGATACAGGTATCTCATATAACTTAGCTTCACTTCTAAATTTCTTTCCACAAGTTATTGCTTCTTGAAATAACCTTCCAAGCTCCTTATTACACGCTCCTGCTTCTATAGAATCTTTATATGCATCTTTAATCTGCCCTAAAATCTGATCCTCCCCAACTATTTTAGAATGATATCCACAAGCTACTTCAAATAGATGTTTATAAACATCTTCCCCTTCTATGTAAAAAATATATTCTTTTAACTCTTCATCCCAATTTAATATTTCAAAAACATCTTTTAATATTTCTGTATTACTTGCAGAATAACTAAAATAAATTTCTGTTCTATTACATGTATTTAAAATAACTACTTCTTTAAATTTTTCTAAGAAGTTTTCTAATATTTCATCCTTTCTATCAGACTTTATAGTTAACTTCTCTCTAATATAGATTTCTGTATTTTTCTTAATACCAATAAAGGCAATCATATTCTCACTCCAGTTCCAATATCTATATTATCCTATTATACTAGAAAAAATAGTGGTTTACACACTATTTTTTCTTATTTTAAAACTTCTTGTATAAACTTTTCTGTTCCTATCCTATCCATTACATTACAAATTCTTTCTCTATGTTTACCTTCTCTTTTATAATAATCCATTATTTTATCAACAACATTAACTATTTCATCTTCCTTAAATATCTTTCCAAGAGAAGTTCCTATACTCATTCCACGACCAAATCTACCACCGACAAATATTTCTGCACCTTTCTCTTTTGCTTCTACAGCACCTAATTTACATGTTCTTACACACTCTCCACACTTAACACATAATTCTTCATTAAAAGTCACTTTCTTATTTACAACTTCTAAAGCCTTTTGCCTACATTCTTTTACACAAAGTCCACAACCAACACATTTATTAAAATTAAACTTTGGAACTGTTCTTCCCATAACACCTATGTCATTTATGTTAGCTTTCGCGCAATTATTAGCACATCCAACTATCCCTATCTTTGTTTTTGCTGGGGCATCAGCACCAAAATATTTTTCTTCAAGTTGTCTACAAATTTCTTGAGTATCAATATTTCCATGTAAGCATACACTTCCCTTACAAGCCACTAAAGGTCTTACCTTTAAGCCAGTCCCACCATGCCTTATTCCTAAAGCCTTAGCTTCCTCCATAAACTTTTCTGCCTCTTCATCTTTTACCCATGGAATTTCAACTTGTAATCTTGTAGTCATTCCTATGTATCCTCTTCCATACTTATCTGCTAAATAATTTATGTTTTTCATTTCTTCAGTTGTAAAATTTCCTGCTCTCCCCAAAAGTCTAACTGCATAATGTTCTTTATCATTTTGTAATAAAAAACCTAAACTTTTCATTTCATTTTGTCTCTTTTTGTTAACTGCCATTTAAGCTCCCCCCTAATTTTTTATATATAACCTTATTTTAGTTTATAAACTATTATTATACAAATTATTATATTTAATACATTCCATAACCATTTACTTATATAAATTACATATTTTAAATTTGGATATATTTATTTTTATTGGCAATAATAAATACAAATAGTATAAAGGAGATGAACTTATGAGACTTCCAAATCATATTGGTATTATTCCTGATGGAAATAGACGTTGGGCAGTTAGCAATGGACTTACTAAAGATAAGGGGTATGCCTCTGGTATATTACCAGGCTTATTGCTATTTAAACAATGTGAAAAACTAGGAATAAAAGAACTCACATTTTATGGTTTCACAATAGATAATACCAAAAGGCCAACATTTCAAAAAAAAGCTTTTATTGACGCATGTATTAAATCAGTAAAAGTTCTAGAAAAAGAAAATGTTGAAATATTAGTTCTTGGAAAAACTGATTCTCCCTCTTTTCCAAAAGAATTATTACCATATACTACTCCAAGAGTTTTTGGAAAAGGCGGCACTAGAGTTAATTTTTTAATTAACTATGGTTGGGAGTGGGATTTAAACCTTTTAAAAATGGCAGATAGAACTAAAAAAAATATAAAAAATAATATTAAATCAAATAGTATCTCTAGAATTGACTTAATAATTCGTTGGGGCGGCAGAAGAAGATTAAGTGGTTTTTTACCTGTACAATCAGTTTATTCAGACTTTTATGTTCTAGATAATTATTGGCCAGATTTTTCTCCTGATGATCTTTACAAAGCCTTAGAATGGTATAATACTCAAGATGTAACTCTTGGCGGTTAAAATTAAAAGATGAGAACTTAAAATCATTATTTTAAATTCTCATCTTCCTATTCTATAGAAAAATCTTTATACATTCTTATATAAAATATAGTCTTGTCTTTTTCACTTCCAGTATATAATTCAATATCCCCACCATGATTCTTTACTATTTTACTTGCAATGGCTAATCCAAGACCAGAACCCCCATCACTACTTCTACTACGATCCCCTCTTACAAAAGCATCAAAAATAGTATCTCTTATTTGCTCTGGTATTCCTATTCCGTTATCTGCTACCTCTATAATTACATATCTTTTTAACTCTCTTACTTCTATTCTAATACAAGTTCCTTTAGGATTATACTTTATAGCATTTTGTATTAAATTACATATAACTCTTTTGAATAACCTTACATCAATATTTAAATTTATTATTTCTTCTGGGATATTTACTACAAGCTCAAATTCTTTTTCTTCTAATTCATCTACATAATCTACTACTATCTGCCTTATAAATTCACAAATATCAACTGATTCCAGCTTCAACTTATATTGAGTATCTTCCATCCTAACAAGCTCAAATAAATCATCTACTAATTCCCCAACATGTTCTGATTTATTATATATAGCTTTATAATATCTCTCCTTTTTATCTTCATCATCAACTAACCCTTGATATAAAGCTGCAGAAAATCCTCTTATTGTTGTCATCGGTGTTTTTATATCATGAGATAAATCCATAAGCATTCTAGTTTTACTTTGTTGAAGCCTTGCATTTTCTTCTTTACTTCTTTTCAATTTATCTATTAAATAATTAATAGTATCACTAATTACTACAAATTCCTTTTGCCCCTTCATTTCAAACTTTTCTTCATAATCACCTTCTATAATTCTAAATAGTGCTCCATCAATTTCTTCTAAAGGCATCCTTATTTTCTTAGTTGTCCATATCGTATATATTATTATACTTATTATTAAAAATATAGCTGCTATTGATATAGTTTTTATATAAATAGTATATAATGGTTTTCCAACCTTATAAGGTATTCCTACTAAATTTAATGAATAATTTATCTTATCCTTAGGGACTCTTATTAACATTATGTATCGCTCTGAATCCCCTTTATCTATTATCTTACATATAGTATTGAAGATTGTTTCTTTACTATAATTATTCCCTACAATATCCTCAAATTCTTTTTCAGTATAGCTATCTTTTAATTCGTTAGGAAGAGCACCACATCTATATATTACTTTTTTATTATTATCTAGAACTTCCATGTAAGCTCCTATAGTTCTTAAATGTGATTCATCTACTTCTTTATAATCTTTATAATCATTATTTAAAAGCTTAATTATAGGAATATCTTTTGAAGTTTCTAATCTTTTAGATATACTTACTCCTAAAACAAAATAACTAATTACAAATATAGCAAGTAAAATAAAAACAAAAGTTATATAATTCTTAAATAACGAAACTAGTAATTTTTCACTCTTTTTATTTCTCATTACTAATTTACCTTCTTTTCAAATTTATACCCTAAGCCCCTTACAGTTTTTAAATATAAAGGACTTCTAGAATCCAATTCTATTTTATCTCTTAGCCTGCTTATATGAACCATTATAGTGTTATCTCCACCTAAAAACTCTTCATTCCATACTGCTTCAAAGATTTGATTCTTAGTTAAAATTCTTCCCGCATTTTCCATTAATAATTTTAATATTCCATATTCAATAGATGTTAATTCTATTTCTTTTCCTCTTACCACAACCTGTACATTATAAGTATCTAATGTTACATCTCCTATAGTAATAGTTTGAGTTTTCTTATCTTGACCTACTAAATTATGAGTTCTCCTAATTTGAGCATTCACTCTAGCTATAACTTCTAAAGGATTAAAAGGTTTAGTTATATAATCATCACATCCTAAATCAAGACCTAGTATCTTGTCTATATCTTGATTCTTTGCAGAAATCATAATAATTGGCATAGTATATGACTTTCTTATTTCTTTCACTACTTTATATCCATCTAACTTTGGCATCATTATATCCAAAATAACCAAATCTATATCTTCACTTACAATTTCTAATGCTTCTTTTCCATCTGTAGCCTTTATTACCTCATAACCTTCTTTTTCAAGATACAATTCTAATACTTCTAATATATCTATTTCATCATCACAAATTAAAATTTTACCTTTCATTCTTATGACTACCCTCCATACTTCTATTAATAAGTAAAAAAGCCCTTATGGGCTCCTTTACCATACAATTATATAATACTTTAGATTTCATATAATTAATAGCTTTTATTTTTTTGTATACATAATTTATTTAGCTACTATATGTTTTTTTATATCCTTTCTATCAAATGGAGTATTTTGATAAACACAATAATTTAACCAATTTGCAAAAACTATATGTGCACTTCCTCTCCATTTCATAGGTGGAACTTTAGTTGGATCATCATCTGGAAAATAATTTTTAGGAATTTTAATTTCTTCTCCTTTTTCTACATCTCTATCATATTCACCTTTTAATGTATATCTATCATATTCCAAATGACCTGTAATAAATATTTTTCTATTATCTTTAGTAGCTACAATAAATACTCCAGCTTCATCAGAATCTGAAAGTATTTCTAATTCATCTATTTTTTCTATATCCTCTCTTCTTACTTCTGAATGTCTTGAATGAGGAGCAAAAAATTTATCACTTAACCCTCTAGTAAGCTCTGCTTTTTCATCTAGAACATTATGAGAAAATACTCCAAAAATCTTTTCATCTAATATATATTTAGGAACCCCATAATGATAATATAATCCTGCTTGAGATGCCCAGCAAATATGAAGGGTAGAAAATACATTACTGTTACTCCACTCCATTATTTCTTTTAACTCATCCCAATAAGTAACCTCTTCAAAATCCATTCTTTCAACTGGTGCTCCAGTTATTATAAGACCATCAAATTTTTCATCACTTATTTCGTCAAAATAATTATAGAACTTATGTAAATGCTCTAATGGTGTATTTTGTGATGTATAACTTCTTGTTTGTATTAAAGTTATTTCTACTTGCAAAGGTGTATTAGATAAGTACCTTAATATTTGATTCTCTGCTTGTATTTTTTTAGGCATTAAATTTAAAACTGCTATTTTTAAAGGTCTTATATCTTGTGTATCTGCTCTCATATTATTCATTACAAATATATTTTCATCTCTTAAAACTGAATATGCCGGTAAGTCTGATGGAATTTTTATAGGCATATTATCACCTCCTTAATACAATATTAAAACATAAAATACACAAATTGTTAACATATAACTTAAAAATTCCATCTTATAAAAATTTCAATTATATTTTTTGATATTCCCCTCTTTATTTTTTGGATTATTTTTCATATAATAGTTATTAAAAAAATATTATATAATATACAAAAAATATTATCCCAAAACATTTTATCCAAAAATCAAGTTATTAAATATATAGAGATGAACATAATTGATCTTTTGAAAAGTGAATATTGATTAGAGAATAAAAAATAGAAAAATTAAGATTATTATTAATAAAGTGACTTAAAAAAGGACAGACTCTCCCTATGAGGATAATAAAATGTAAAAAATTAGGTTGTCAAAGAACTAACTAGCTCGTTTAAGCTTGCTTAGAGAACAAATCTTATCTTCCTTTTTATTAACAATTGCAGCAAGAGCAACTGTTAAAAGGCATATATGACC
>SVCL01000038.1 GCA_015058405.1 Clostridium sp. | reverse complement strand
AGTCTATAACGAGATGTTTATTAAGTGCACCCATTTTTAAAAATAGAAAGTAAAAAAATACAAATATATATAAAAACAACCATACCAATTGTTAATCTGGTATGGTTGTTTAATTTTTAGGACTTTTTTTACAGCCCCTTTTTATAATATTATAGATATGATGCCGTAAATATTTTTTGTATAATCCAAGAAGAGTGGTAATTTTGGAGGATTAAAGGTTACCCATGTAAAAATGATAATAAGTAATATTAATACTAGTAAAGCAATTACAAATTGCTTAGAAGTGTTATGAGATTTGTTGTAAACATGTACAGCTAATAATTGACCCAGTATAGTTCCTATTAATAGAATTGAAATGTGCCATATTAAAGAATCAATATTGAAGGCATATTTAAATACATAATATCCAAACAGAACTGTCAAAATGGATAATATTACTGAGGAACATAATGCGATAAACCACCTTTTAAAAGAAATTTTGTAGTCTTTTTTTAAAAGGAAAAATGATACTAGAAAATATAGTATCGAAGGATATAATACAAGTTTTAAATGCTCAAATATACTTTCGTTTACAGGAAAAAATACAGCTGATATTGTAGGTTTACCTGTTGCTTCAAACATAAAGTGAAATAGGGCTGACAATATAAAAATAAAAGGTATTCCCAATAAGATGTAATTATTTATAGTTTTTTTTGTTTTATTTTCAAGAGCATCAATCAAAGATACTACCTCCAGTTAAATTACTCATAATATAGATATTTGTAGATTTAAGATATTATGATAATACAGGAGGAAAAGTAAGTATTTTTTATTATTTATATTGTAGTTGAAGAATGAATACATTTATTAATGAACCAAAGTATTTATTGCAAAATTTTATGTAAAGATATATAGTAGTTTTAACTAGATAATTTATATTAATATGAAGAGAGGATTATAAGTTATGAATTTTCAATTAACTATATTAGAACTAGGAAATGTATTAAAAAAGATAGAAGATAATCATAAACTAAGTCTTTTAATAAAAGCAAATCAAAGCGGAGGATGGCTTACTTTAAAGGGGGATGTAACTATTCTAAATCATCCAAAAGAAATAAGTGGAGCTAGTTGTGCCAGTAAATTTAATAATATAATAAGTATGAAGCTTAAAAATGAAGAATTAGAAGGTTCAGTTATAAAGATAACAGGTGCAAAGGGCAAAAAGTTTAATGTAGCTATCGATTCTGCAAAGTATAAAGCATTATCAACTTCTACTATTGCTATAAATCAAGTGAGAAGTAATGAAAATGAATGTACTTTAAAGATTGATGATAATATGGTATTTTCTATAAAAGCACCAGCAAAAGATATTATTAATTATATTAAATAGCATTCTAATTGAGCTGTATCTTATGATATGTATTCGTAAGTATAGCTTATTTTTAAGCACAGTAAATTATTTCTTTATATGTTTTTAAAAATATTTAAACCTAAAAATATATATTACTCTTAGGGAGGAATAATGACAGAGAAAAAGTTTTTTTACAATATAAATTTTAATATTGAAAGAGATAAAGAATTATGTGATTTAGAGATGAAATATATATTTGGATATATACCAGATAAATATAGATATGTATTATCAGATATAGATACTAATCCATCAAGAAGCCCATATATCAAAGAAAAGATTTCAATTGATTATTGGGCTTCTTCATTAGAAGAACTTGTTAATAAAATAAATAATTCAAAGTTATTATTTGAAAATTTTAAAGTGATTTATATTAAATCCAATAATAATGATGTTTCTTATGAAGAAAGATTAAAAGCTGTAAAGACAGTGGCAAAATCCATAAGCGGCATTGCAAATATTAAAAATCCTGAAGTGGTATTCGGTATATCATATATAAATTCAAAGTGGATTTTTGGAACTTATGAAAAAAATGATTGTAAGTGGCATAATCATGATAAGAGACCATATTCCTATTCTAATGCATTAACATTAACTATTGCTAAAGCAATTGTTAATATAGCTATAGGAAATAATTACAATAAGACTCTAGTAGATCCTTGCTGCGGTGTTGGTACTGTAGTAGTTGAAGCTCTTGATTTAGGAGTTAATATAAAGGGATATGAAATAAATCCTTTAATAGCTAATAATGCTAAAAGAAATTTGGAGTTTTTTGGATTTGAAAATTGTATTGAAGAAAAAGATATGCATAATATAAAAGAAAAATTTGATGTGGCTATTTTAGATATGCCATATGATTTGTTTACATCTTGTAGTTTGTTAGAGCAAAATAACCTAATAAAATCTGTATATGATATTGCGAATGAATTAATTATAGTTACTATAAAAGATATGGATGAAGAACTACAAAAGGTAGGATTTAAAATAGTTGATAAATGCTCAGTAAGTAAAAATCAGTTTAAAAGATATATAACTGTTTGCAAGAAGGATATTTTTGTATAATTATATATAGGTTAAAGATAAAGGAGGAGGGAGCTTTAGAGTAATCTAAAGATATAGTATGAGAAAGACGATTGGAATTTTAGCACATGTAGATTCAGGTAAAACCACATTATCAGAACAAATTCTATACCATACAAACTCAATTAGAAGTAGAGGTAGAGTTGATCATAAAAATTCTTTCTTAGATAATCATGAAATAGAAAAAGAAAGAGGTATTACAGTATTTTCAGATCAAGCTAAGTTTATGGTAGGAGATTCTACTTATTATTTAGTAGATACTCCAGGACATATAGATTTTTCTTCTGAAATGGAAAGAAATTTATCAATTTTAGATTATGCTATATTAGTTATAAGTGGTGTAGATGGAGTACAAGGACATACTGAAACCGTGTGGAAATTACTTAATAAATATAATATACCAACTTTTATTTTTATTAATAAAATTGATAGGATTGGTTATAGTAGAGAAAGTATACTTTTAGATATAAGCAAGAATTTAAGTGAAGATATATGTTTTTTATCTAAAAATTTCTTGGATGATGAAGAGGTAATAGAAACTATCTGTGAAAAAGATGAGGACTTACTTCAAAGATATTTAGAAGAAACCTTAGAGAAGGATTTATTTTTAGAACGTTTAAAAGAACTTATAAAAGAAACTAAAGTTTTTCCCTGCTTTGAAGGTTCTGCCTTACAAGATATAGGTGTAGAAGAATTTATAAAAAACTTAGAAGCCTTAACTTATACTAATTATTCTGAAAAGGATGAATTTTCAGGGAGAATATATAAGGTATCTTATGATGAAAAAGGAAATAAGGTTACCTTTATTAAAGCTTTTTCAGGTTCATTAAAGGTTAAAGATCAAGTAAAGATTAATAATTTAAATAAGGTTAATGAATTAAGAGTATATAACGGAAACAAATATAGTACAGTAGACAAAGTTATAGCTGGAGATATTTTTGGAGTTACAGGATTTATAGAAGGTAAGGTAGGACAGGGAATAGGTTTTTTAGAGGATTTTGTAGATTATAATATGGTACCAACATTAATGTCTAAAGTTATATTTGATAAAACTTTAAATGTAAAAGAGGTTTTGAGTATCTTTAAAAAATTAGAAGAGGAAGATCCAGCTTTAAATATTATTTGGAATAAAGCTACTCAAGAAATTAATGTACACATTATGGGAAAGATACAACTAGAAATTTTAAAGGAAGTTTTAAAACTAAGATTTAAATTAGACGTAGAGTTTGGTCCTTGTAAAATTTTATATAAGGAAACTATTAAAGGAACTGTGTTCGGAGCAGGACATTTTGAACCTTTAAGGCATTATGCAGAAGTTCACTTAAAAATTGAGGAGTTACCTAGAAATAGTGGAATTGCTTTTGAAAGTGTATGTCATGTAGATAATTTGAATTTAGGCCATCAAAATTTGATAAAAACACATATATTTGAAAGAGAACATCATGGATTACTAACAGGATCTTCTTTAACTGATGTCAAGTTTACATTAATTACAGGAAGAGATCATAATAAACATACTAGCGGAGGAGATTTTAGAGAGGCTACCTACAGAGCTATTAGGCAAGGTCTTGAAAAAGCGGACAATATCTTATTAGAGCCTTATTATAAGTTTAAAATAACTGTACCAAAGGATAATATGGGAAGAGTATTATCTGATATTCAAAAGTTAAAAGGAATATTTAATCCAGCTGAAATTATAGGGGATAAAGTAATAATTACAGGAAGAGGTTCAGTAAAGAATTTTATGGATTATAGTAATGAGATAATTGCATTTTCTAAGGGGAAAGGTTCAATTAGTTTAATGTATGATAATTATGACATATGTCATAATTATCAAGAAGTTATAGATGAAATAAATTATAATAAAGATGCAGATATTGAATATACATCCACATCAATCTTTTGTTCAAAAGGTCAAAGCTATCTTGTAAGATGGGATGAAGCAGATGAAAATATGCATTGTGAATTAAGTTAATTTAATTTAATCTTCAATAATTAGGTCAAATTTTTAGCAGGATATGATTTAATTATTGAAGATTAAAATATATAAAGTATAATTGAAATAAAGTGTTGTTAAGGTTGGTGGGATAATAATAAATGAAAACTAAATATTAGATTTTAATATATAAATATACTTTATTATTTATATATTAATTCAATTTTTTGTATAACTACAGGCATGTTAAAATCAAATGTTTTAAGGTTTTCTCTACAAATTTCTTCAAAGAATCCTATATAATATTTACGCCAGGACTCTAAACTATTATCTTTTCCACCAAGCTTAATAATATCTTGTGAAATATCTTTAAAAGGCGTAATTTTAATATCAGTTGTTTTGATAATACATTTCGGTTCTTTTTGCCAATTAGTAACTACAAAAAAATCATTTATCTTAGGCAGTTTCTTTATTCCATATTCATAAGAATATAAACTTGAAAAAAGTACTGTTTTCTTGCCTTGTAAAATCAATTCTATTGCTTCATTAGCACTTTGTTCATCATAACATAACCTTCCAAATGTGAAGTGTCTATTTGCTGAGTTTGTTTGCTCTAAAAAATCTTTAAAAAATTCTGATACTTTTTTTCCCATAGGTAATTTATCCTCCATTAAGTGTAATAAATAAATTATACTATTATACATTATATATGTAAAATAAGAGTTAAATAACAAAAATGTAAACTACAATTTTATAAGATAATATGATACAATTATTACATAATTATCAATTAAAGACATATATGGTATTCTGATGGAGAAGGATTTCTAATCTAAAAGGTACATATTTTTAGACTTAAACTATTTTCTAAGTCTTTTATTTGTGCATAAAAAATTCTCTGGGACATACTAGAGTTTTTTTGTTTTGAGGAGGAACTATGAAAATAAAAAGTATAATTGATAAGCTTTATTTATATCATAAAGCAAGTAAAGATGAACTAATATATCTATTAGATAATATAGGAGATGATAAAGAATATTTGATAAAAAAAGCAAATGAAGTTAGACTTAACAATTACGGTAATAAGGTTTATATACGTGGATTGATAGAATTTACAAATAATTGTATTAGGAATTGTAAGTATTGTGGTATTAGAAATGATAATAAAAATGCTGATAGGTATAGATTATCAAAGGAACAAATATTAGAATGTGCAGAATTAGGAGATAAATTGGGATATAAAACTTATGTGCTTCAAGGTGGCGAAGATCCTTATTATACAGATGAAGTAATGGTAGATATAATAAGCTCAATAAAAGAGAAGTTCCCTTATAATGCCATCACTATATCAATAGGAGAAAGAAGTTATGAATCATATAAAAGAATGTTTGATGCAGGGGCAGATAGGTATCTTTTAAGGCATGAAACTGCATCTGAGGAGTTATATAATACACTTCATCCAAATGCAAGTTTTAAAAATAGAAGAAGGTGTTTAAGGGACTTAAAAGAAATTGGATATCAGGTTGGAACTGGATTTATGATAGGTCTTCCTGGCCAAAGTAATAAAGATTTAGTAAAGGATTTATTATATCTTAAAGAAATAAATCCTGAAATGTGTGGAATTGGGCCATTTATTCCACATAAAGATACTCCTCTTAGAGAATTTTCTGGAGGAACTGTAGAAAAAACAGTAATTTTACTTGCAATTATTAGATTGCTTTTACCAACAGTTTTATTACCTGCAACAACTGCGCTAGGCACTATACATCCTTTAGGTAGAGAACAAGGATTAAAAGCTGGAGCCAATGTAGTTATGCCTAATTTATCACCAACAAACGTTAGAGAAAAATATTCCTTATATGATGGCAAAGTATGCACTGGTGAAGAGGCAGCTGAATGTAGAGGGTGCATAGAAAATAGAATAAAAAATGCAGGATTTGAAGTAGAAATATCTAGGGGAGACAATATAAACTGGAAAGATAAGGAGTGTATATAAATGAATAGTACACCTAACGCAAATAGAAAACACATAGTTATTTTTGGAAAAACCAATTCAGGAAAATCGTCCTTAATAAATAAGTTAGTAGGACAAGAGGTATCTATAGTTTCAAAAGAAAAAGGAACTACAACAGATCCAGTACAAAAAGCAATGGAATTAATCCCTGTTGGGCCAGTTCTTTTTATAGATACAGCTGGTATTGGAGATACAACTACATTAGGAGATTTACGTGTAAGCAAAACTTATGAATTTATGAAAAGAGCAGATATGGCTTTATATGTAATGGATATTAATGAAATTGATATAAATGCTTACAATGAAACTAAAAAGGAATTTGAAAAGTATAATATTCCTCATGTTTTAGTTGTTAATAAAATTGATAATTTAACAGACGAGTTAGTAGAAAATAAAAAGAGCTTAATTAAAGAAAATAAGCTTGATCCAATATTTATATCTACAGTATCAGGAAAAGGAATTAATTCTTTGAAGGGGAAGTTAGTAGAACTTTTAAATGAAGATAAAGAATTACCTATAGTAGGTGATTTGTTACCTTATGGTTCTAGAGTTGTTCTTGTTGTACCAGTAGATTCAGAAGCACCAAAAGGTAGATTAATACTTCCTCAAGTTCAATGTATAAGAGATTGTTTGGATCATGGTATAAAAAGTTATGTTGTAAGAGATACAGAATTAGAGGAAGCGTTAAAGGAAATTAAGGATGTAGATTTAGTCATTACTGATTCACAAGCTTTTAAAAAGGTAGATGAAATAGTACCTAAAAATATAAAGTTAACTAGTTTCTCTATGTTATTTGCTAAACAAAAAGGTAATATAAATGATTTTTTAGATGGAGTACAGGCAGTAAGGAACTTAAAGCCAAATGACAAAATCTTAATTTCAGAATGTTGTACACATAATGTTTCTCACGAAGATATAGGAAGAGTAAAAATTCCGAGATTGTTAGAAAAATATATTGGAGGTAAGTTAAATATACATTATAAAGTAGGGTATTCTTTTCCGGATAACTTAAGTGAATATAAATTAGTTATACATTGCGGTGGCTGCATGGTTAATAGCAAAACAATATTAAATAGAATAGAAGAATGTAAAAAGAATTCTGTTCCGATTACCAATTATGGTGTGATAATTTCTTATTTAACTAATACTTTAGATAGAAGTAGAATTATTTTTCAAAATTTCAAATACTAGTAATTGTATAATAATCTTTGCTTTTTAGTGTGTGGAGACTATTTAAAATATATGATATATTATTAAAATCTTTAATGGAAAAATTATAAAAAGTTGTTGCATAATATAATTAAATAAATAATGTAGGAATAGGAGAGAACATGAATAGGTTTTTTAAATTACTATTTAGTAGGATATCAATAACATTAATATTAATTATACTTCAATTAAGTATTTTAGTAATTTGGATATGGAATTTAAGCGAAGATTTTATTTATTTATATACATTTTCACTAATAATAGGATTAATAATGACTATATATATAGTAAGCAGACCAGATAATCCTTCATTTAAATTAGCATGGTTAATACCTATATTATTGTTTCCTATATTAGGAGTACTATTGTATATTTTTTTTGGTGGACATAAATTAGGAAGAAAACTAAAAAAAAGAATAGAAAAATATTATTATGATACTATAAATTATTTAAAGCAAGATGAGGATATAATAAAAGAAATCGAAAAAAAGGATAAGACTGTTGCAAGTCAAGTGAAATACATAAGTGATTTATCTACGTTTCCTATATATAAGAACACATCTAGTAAATATCTTTCTTCTGGAGAAAAGTTTTATGAAGAACTAATAAAAGAACTTAAACAAGCTAAAAAGTTTATATTTATGGAGTATTTTATTATTGAAGAAGGATTTATGTGGAATAGTATATTAGAAATTTTAAAGGATAAGGTAAAAGAAGGGGTAGAAGTACGTTTGATTTATGATGATGTAGGATGTGCTCAAACTTTACCTAAGACATATAGTGAAAAACTAAATAAGCTTGGTATTAAAACTTTAGTATTTAATCAAATGCTTCCTGTGTTATCAGCTGTCTTAAATAATAGAGATCATAGAAAGATTACAATTATAGATGGACATACAGCTTTTACTGGAGGCATAAATTTAGCAGATGAATATATAAATAAGATACAAAAATTTGGACATTGGAAAGATTCTGCTATTATGATTAAAGGAGAAGCAGTATGGAGTTTCACAATAATGTTTTTAGAAGTATGGTCTTTTTCTACAAATAAGAAAGAAGTATACGAAAAGTATAAATTTACAAAGGCACTAATATGCAATGAAGATTATGCCATGGATGGTTATGTTCAACCTTATGGAGATAGTCCATTTAATAATGAATTAGTAGGAGAAAACATATATTTAAATATGATAAATAAAGCAAAAGATTACGTATATATATGTACTCCTTACTTAATTATAGATAATGAATTAGTTACAGCTTTAACTTTAGCTGCTAAAAGTGGAGTGGATGTAAGGATAGTTACTCCTCATATTGAAGATAAATGGTATATTCATATTGTAACTAGAGCGTATTATAATCAACTTATAAAATATGGTGTTAAGATTTATGAATATACACCAGGTTTTATTCATTCTAAGATATTTGTGGTTGATGATTATGTTGCAACAGTAGGAAGTATTAATTTAGATTATAGAAGTCTTTATTTACATTTCGAATGTGGGGTCTATTTATATAATACTAGTTCAGTATTAGAAATCAAAAAAGATTATGAGAATACTTTGAATATTAGCCAGAGAATAACTATTGAGGACACTAGAAATGTAAAATGGTCAAATAGATTTTTAAGATCTATTATTAGGTTATTTGCACCATTACTTTAAATAATAATGCTTGTATTTTAATATATAAATATTTTATAATTTCAATGTAAGACTAAGTTAAAATTGAGGAGAGCAATATGAAGAGTAAGTATATGATTATAATTTCATTTGATGCTGTTTCTTCTAAAGATATAGAAATAATACAAACATTACCGAATTTTAAAACTATTATTGAAAAAGGGTCGCTTATAAAAAACGTAGAAAGTGTTTATCCAACTTTGACTTATCCTGCACATGCTACTATTGTAACAGGAAAATATCCTAAAAATCATGGTATTATTGATAATACTTTATTTAAGGCAGGAGATTTTTCGCCTAATTGGTATTGGTATAGGAAATCAATAAAAGGAGATACTATTTATGATTTGGCTCAAAAGAAGGGGTTAAAGACTTGTTCTTTATTATGGCCGGTAACGGGAAAAAGTAATATTAACTATAATTTTCCTGAAATATTTCCAACTAAACCTTATCATAACCAAGTTTTAATGTCCTTATTATCTGGATCACCTATATATGAATATAAGTTAAATAATAAATTTGGACATATAAGAAAAGGAATTACTCAACCAGCTTTGGATGATTTTGTATTAGAATGTGCTAAATATACAATAGAAAAATATACTCCGGAGCTTATGCTTATTCATTTTACTGATGTAGATACAAATAGACATTTAAATGGATATATGGGTAAAGAAATAAAAGAGTCTTTGTATAGACATGATAAAAGATTAGGGGAAATAATAGAAGCTTTAAAATTAAAAGGTATATATGAGGATACTAATATTGTAGCACTAGGAGATCATAGTTCTGTAGATGTAACTAGCTTTATTAGAATTAATTCTGTTTTAAAAGAAAAGGGATTTATTGAATGTAATGATTCAAATAAAATATATGATTATGATGTTTATTGTAAAAGCTTAGATGGTTCTGCTTATATATATTTAAATGGAGGCAATAAATCTACATTAAAAACAGAAGTATATAGCTTTTTAAAATGTTTAAAAGAAAAATATGATTTTGCAATTGAGGAAGTCATAGATAAAGATGAAATTAGCAGAAGAGGTGGAGACATAAAAGCAAGTTTTATGTTAGAAGCAAAGAAAGGATATTATTTTGTTGATGACATAAATGGAGAATTCATAGAAGAAGTTAATGAAAAAGATGTAGGAAAAATAGCTCATAGATATAAAGCAGTTCATGGATATTTTCCAAGTAAAGAGGATTATGGGACATTTTTTATTGGATTTGGTAAAGACTTTAAAGAAGGTGTTGTTTTAGAGTCGGGAAGTTTAATAAATCATGGTCCTACTATAGGCAAGATATTAGGTGTTAATTTAGAGAATACTGATGGTAAAGTAATAAATGAGATTATTAGAGAATAAATTAATCATATAAAAAAGTAAGGCATAGAGGGGGTTAGCTTCTATGCCTTGCTTTTTGTTATGATAAAAAGCATACATGTACATAGATATGTATGTAAACGTATCACTAAGATATTTTAACATATTTTGATAAAAAAGTCTACATAATATGATTCAGAATGATAAATTTCCCTCTAATTATAATATTGATAAAAGTATAAAAATTATTTATAATGTAAAATCGGATAAGAATTTAGGAGGTAAAAAGGTGGCAAAGAATGATTTTACTACAATGTTGAGCTCAGGATATAAAAAGTCTATGAGGAGAAATAAGGGAAATAAAAAGGCTCAAGTATTAATAACTATCTTATTTTTAATTATTGGAGCATTTGGGTATTTATTTGGAGGAGATTTCTTAGAATCAAGTAATTCTTCAGGTAATGGTAAAGAAGTAAATGGAAAAGCAGAGATTCATTATTTAGATGTAGGACAAGGAGATTCTATTTATTTAAAGATTAATGACAAAGATATCCTTATAGATGCAGGACCTAAAAGTGATTCAGATAAATTAATAGCTCAATTAAAGAATTTAGGTATTGATGACTTAGAAATGGTTATAGCCACACATCCACATGAAGATCATATAGGTGGAATGGTATCTGTATTCAAGGAATATAAAGTTAAGTCTTTCTATATGACAGATAAAGCTCATACAACTAAAACTTTCACCAATATGTTGGAAGCTGTAAAAAAGCAAGGATTAAAGCATAATATATTGAAATCAGGTGAGGTAATAGATCTTGGAGATGGAGCTAAATTTGATGTGTTTTCACCAATTAATAAAGATTATGAAGAGTTAAATGATTATTCTCCAATAATGAAGTTGACTTATGGAAATAGTACATTTATGTTTACAGGAGATGCAGAAGTGTTATCAGAAAAGGAAGTCTTGAATAAGTTTAAAGCTTCAGATTTAAAATCAGATGTTTTAAAAGTAGGACATCATGGTTCAACCACATCTACATCTGATGAGTTTTTAAAGGCTGTAAACCCTAAGTTTGCCATAATAAGTTTAGGAAAAGATAATTCTTATGGACATCCTCATAAAGAAATAGTAAATAAACTTGATAGTAATAAAATTAAAACTTATAGAACAGATATTTCAGGACAAATTACTATTATAACTGATGGGCAAAATATAAATATATCAACTGCTAAATAAAAAATGCTAGGTACTATATTTAAGTAATATACTACCTAGCATTTTGAAAAAATTAACTATCTGTTACTAAATTTTTTAACATATATACTAATAATTAATGTTAAAGCATAATCAAAAACTCCAAAGACTAACTGTGAAATTATAATAACTAACCAGATAGATACATTTTCAAATTGACTTGTTATTATACTAGATGCTATTAAAAGCATTATAATTAAAACAAAATTAAAAAATATAAATTTCAAGAAAATCTCAAGTTTAAAATTATTTAATCTTTCTATAAGGCATTTAATTAATCCATATATTCCAAAAAAACATATATAGAGTAATGAATAATTAATAGGAATTATAAAAAAGCTAATTAAGGATGTACATATGTACACAGCAATAGATGTTTTTATATTACTTCTAATAATACAAAGTGGAATAATAAATGATGCAAGTGTTAGCAAAGTTAAAGTGTTAATAGGTATTATTGTTGTTAAATATAAAATTATAACACTAACTGCAACCATTATTCCACCAAAGGTAAGATCTTTAGTTTTCATTTTTATTCCCCCTTTTTAAAAACATCTTTTAGCAGCAGCCTATTAAATCTCCGCCCATACATTCACATAAACTATCTAAACACCATAGTTTCATACAACAATCACATGTATCATTGGTATTACTCATTGTTCTATATGGATTTTGGTAGTTATTTGTTCTTGATTGCATTTGATTAAGAGTTTGTCTATATTCAAAGTTATTAGGTTCCATATTTACTGCAGTTCTAACATTTTGAAGTGCAGAATCATACCAACCTTTTTGTAGATGGACCACTCCAGTTAAGTAATACCATTCAGGAGTTCTAGAATTAATTCTATTTAATATTGATTCTGCACCCATTATGTCTCTTCTTTGAATACAATTTCTAACTTGAGCAAACTCTCCTGAATAATTTCCATAATTATAATTTGAGCTACTATTTGTATTTGATGAATATGAATTATTATTGGAATAAGAACCATTACCAGCTCCACCATTAGATAACATATTATAAGCTTCATTAATTTCAGCAAGTTTTTCTTGAGCTAAACTTTGAAGTGGGTTATCTGCAAATTGATCTGGATGATATTGTTTAACTAATTTTCTATAAGCACTTTTTATTTCTTCTTGTGAAGCACCTGGTTTGACACCTAAAACTTCATATGGATTCATCTTTACGTCACTTCCTTTCAAATTGTAAAAGATATAAAAATTACATCTATTTATAATGAATTATAAAGGTTTTCTTATATTAATTCAACAAACTAAATTTATTATAACAAATTATTGTGTCAAGTCTGTGCCAGAGAAACCACTTTTTTATATTTATCCATCATACCTAAATCAATTATGTTTTCTAGTATTTCTTTGTTTCTTTGTAATTTAAGGTTATTTAAAGATTCTTTACAAGTACAGGCACAACTTAATATACTAAATTCAATTCTTTCTTTAATTGTTTCAATAAATTCCTCATATTTTAAATTATCTGTATTATATAGATAATTAATTGGATTAAATTTGTTATTTTCCATATCCTCTTTTAAGTCATCTAAGGCATCTACTAAGTATATCCATTTACCAAGAGAATATCCAAAGTTATAAAGAACATAACGGGTATAATCGGAATCATTGACTATTTTCTTTGGATATAATTCTAATATTTTACCTACAATTACACTAAAGGGATCACAAATTTCATCAATAGAAGTAAAGTTTTTTGTATTTTCTAAAATTGATAATTTGTTTAAGTTTTCTTTTATTATTTCATTTATAGGAATTATTTCTTTTGAAAATTTTCTTCTATATGGAGATAGACCTAAAGCTAATGATTTACTTTTTAAATCTTTATCATCATTTACATCATCAATAAGCTTAAAGTAAACAAGAGAAACATTCATGTTTGCAGCATAATCAATAGCATCATTGTCGTAAATCACAGGCTTTTTCTGTGTTGGGTGTGCTAGACATCTTTTTTGTTTTGCAGTTATATTATCTGGTGATAATCCATCTAATAATAATGCTAAAAAAGTCATATCATAATTTAATGTCATTCTTGGTATATTTCCAAATTGTTTTTTTATACTAAAACATACTCCACAATAGTATGCTTTAAATTCTGTATATTCTCTAACTTTTAATTCTGGTTTTAGTGGAGTAACATATCCAAACATAAAAATTCTCCTTAATTTTAGTTATACTTATTATACAAAAAATTATATTAAAATACTATGTGTATTTATTGTTTTTTTGTGGATACTAGTTATGTATTACTGATAAAAAGAAAGGATGATTTATATGCCAATACCAGTTATAACGTCAATAATTTCTGCTATATCTATTTTGGCTGGTTCCTTGGTAGGAGCTTATTGTAGTTATATAATAAGTAAAAAGATGTATAAGATTCAATTAAAAGAAGAGCATGACATCATAAAAGATAACAGAAAATATGAAGAGGGATACAGAACACGAGAATTATGTAAAAATGCTAATATTTTAAGACTAGATATAGCTACAGCTTTATTTCAAAGTATTAGAAGTTTACAAAATAAAGATGAAGAAAAGAAATATTTATATTTAATGCCTATTAGTAAAAACTACTCTGAGGCTGTGGCTAATTTAAGTGAAAGGTATTCTCTTGAAGAATTGAGTTATATTTATCAATTATATGGTATTATTGAAAAGGTAAATAGGGATATCTATAATTGGAGTGTAGGAGATGAAGAGGCTTACTATAAAGTAAAGGCAGGCTTTAAAGGTGTTTTATATAAAATATATGGCGATAATTATAAAAAAGTGTTAAAAATTAATCCTGAGGATATTTGCTATCAAGAGCTATATAAAAATGACTATATAAATAAAATTTATAAAAATTTATTTTTAAAGCTTGATAATTTATGTTCAGTAGAAAGTATTTCGAAGGAGAATATATATGAATCTAATTATTAAGATTATTTTTTGCCACTTGTAATATTTGGGTTTAAAGTGTACCATAAATATTGGTACACTTTAACTATAGGGGGTAAAAATGAAAAAGTCTAATATAGTAACAATAATAGGAACTTTTACAATTATAACAGTTTTGATTTGTACTACCGGTAAAAAGATACCTTATGAGAAACAAAAATGTTTTAATGATATAAATGAAATTATTGAAACCTTAAATTCTAAGCCATTAGCAGCAATTGATAAAGATAATGGAGAAATTATTTTTAGTAATAATATGAAAGAATGTTTTTCTAAAAGAAAAAGAATTGTAGATTCTGGTTTGGATTTTGAAAACTTAGATATATCAATAAACAATTCACAAACAGAGGATTACATAAAAGAAACGGTAGAATTCTATAAAACTTTAAAAAGAAATATGATAAATCAAGACTTGCCGGAAAGGATAAGTTATGCATATGTCACAGGAATGTGCAATGATGTATATGATAGTTCCTATTCTTATCCAATCAGTATGGATCTTATTTTTATTGATGAAGGTGAAGGGTGGGTTATTGATTACGTAAATATAAAAAAATAGTTGTCTTGTAAGGGGGAGTTTTATTGATTGAAGTGAAGAATTTAAGTCTAAATATAGATGGAAAAAACAATATACTAAATAATATAAATATAAAAATGCAAAAAGGTAAGATATATGGAATTATAGGTACTAATGGTGTAGGTAAGACCACTCTTATAAAATGTTTAACAGGAATATATGAGCCAAGTGAAGGGGAAGTTTTATATGATGGTAAGAATGTATATAATTCCAAAGAAGTTAAAAGCAATATTGCATATGTAGCTGATGAAACACACTTTTTTGATGCATTTAGTATAAAAAAGATAATTGAATATTTCTCATTAGCTTACGAAACATTTGATAAAAAAAGATTTGAAGAAATGAATGAATTTTTCAAAATAGATATAAATAAAAAATACAACCAACTTTCTAAAGGACAGAGAATAAGAATATATTTAATGATAGCTATTGCTCAAAATACAGACTATATTATATTAGATGAACCAACAGCTGGTTTGGATCCTATATTGAAAAATAGATTATTAAATCTTTTGAAACAAGAGATTGTTAAAAGAAAAGTTACAATTATTATAAGCTCACATCATTTGAGCGAATTGGAGAAAATTTGTGATGATGTAATTATAATAAATAATGGTGAAATATCATATATAAATACATTAGAGAATATGAAAAATAAAATAAAGAAGATTCAAGTAGCTTTTGATTTACCTGTCTATGAAGAGGATTTGAATATTGAAGGAGTATTTAAAATATCAAAGGTTGGAAGAGTATTTACCATAATAACGGATGATTATTCAAAAGAATTTATAAGCAGATTAAATAGATTTAACCCCTTATTTATAGAAGAAATAGATTTGACTTTAGAAGACATGTTTATATATAAGGTTGAAAGGGAGGATATTAATGAGAAATTTATATAATAAAGCTCTGATGTATCAAGCTTTTCAAAAAACTAAGTGGATACTTATGGTGTGTTCTTTTATTTTATTAATAAGTTATTATTTTATACTTCGTTCTAATTTTAATCTAGCTAATGCCAATATTTCAAATTTAAATACCAATGTTTTTAGTCATGTTGATGCAACGGCTATTATGTTAGTATGTTGCTTCATTTTCTTAGTTTATATTGTTGTTATTGGAAATAACAAAAAGGAATATAGAAACTTTTTAGGTAGTGCTCCATTTTCAAAAGAAGATATAAAGAAAAACGAAATAACATTCTTATTCATAGCATTAACTATTGCTGTTGTAATATTTGTTTACATTAGCATTTGTTTTTATTTTAGAAATGAATATTTAATTAGTATATCTTACGGATACTTTATAAGTATATTTGAAGATACAATTAGGATTTTTATAATAGGTTCTATGTTTATAGCTTACTTGCTGTTAATAGAATTATTATTTTCTAATATCACCTTTTTTTCACTTATGTTGATTTTGACACCAATAGTATTTTTGTTTAATTTAGCAATTTTAGAAAGAATAAAAGAATATATGAACACTGTTAGTTTTATTTCAGGCACCTTTAAAGTAAATATGGACAAGTGTATTTTAGCTATATATAATTATATTTTCAGAACTATTTCATATTTAAATTTCAATATAAAATACGAAGTAGTTGCAATCGCCATTTTAGTATTTTTAACTATTGTTGGCTTTATTGTTATGTGGCAAATTAATAAAAGAATGAATTGTAATAGAGCAAACAAGCTTTTTACATTTCCTTTTGTAGAAAATGTTTTTTCTTATGTTTTTTCTTTTAGCATAATTAATTTTATAGTATATATAATTATTGATTCAGCATTAGGTAGAATGTATGTATATAATCGAGAGAGAATACCAAGTATTATAAATAACATATATTTTTATGTAATTGTTATTTTTACTATTACTTTTTCTTTTGCATTAATGAAACCAGTAAAAAAGATAGTTAATAAATTTGTATAGGTATAAAAGAAAGTTATTAACATTTCTGTATTAGTTAGAATAATATATAGTAATCAAATGAATAGGAGTTGATTAACTATGTCAAAAGGTTGTTGTAAATGCAAGAGTTGCTGTAAATGTAATTGCTACTGTAATAACAATTGTTGTCCATGTAATAACTGTTGTAATAATCCTTGTAATTTAGGATATGGTAATGGATTTGGATGCGGAGGATTCTTCCCTATTTTCTTAATTTTATTACTATTTGGTTTTGGTGGTTTCGGTGGATTTGGATACGGAGGCTTTGGGCCTGGATTATTCTGATAAAGAAAAAAAGGACACCTTTTTAGGTGTCCTTAATTATTGCTATTTATAAGGTATAGATATATAATCAAGAAGAATATAAACAGGAGTGAAATATATATGGAAGAAAGATTACAGAAATATATGGCTAGTTGTGGTGTGGCCTCAAGAAGAAAATGTGAAGAACTTATTTTACAAGGTAAAGTTAAAGTAAATGGTGTGTTAGTTCAGGAGTTGGGCACAAAGGTTAAAGAAGGTATAGATCAGGTTGAATTTAATGGAAAAATAATCAAAAAAGAAGAAGTTAAAGTTTACATAATGCTCAATAAGCCAGAAGGAATAATAACATCTGTAAAAGATGAAAAGGATAGAAGAACAGTAGTGAATATTGTCAATATTAAAGAAAGAATATATCCAATTGGAAGATTAGATTATGATAGTTCTGGACTTTTATTATTAACTAATGATGGGGAAGTATATAATAAAATAATACATCCAAGGGTAGAGGTGTTAAAAAAGTACATAGCAGTAGTTGAAGGAGAATTTAAAAATCATGAGCTTAAAAAGTTCAAAGAAGGAATTGATATAGGAGGTTATATTACTGCTCCTGCTGAAATTAGGTTAATAAAATATGAAGATGGAAAAAGTACAGTAGAGATAGGAATTCACGAAGGCAAGAATAGACAAATAAGAAAAATGTGCTCTGCATTAAATCATAATGTGTTAGCTCTTAAAAGAATTTCTATAGGAAATATAAAATTAGGATATCTAAAAAGAGGAGAATATAGAAATTTAACTAAAGAGGAATTGGAATATATAAATACCTTATAATATAAAAAATTCGTTATTTCTCACAAAGCAAAAAAAGACAAATAATTAAAAAAATGGTGTATAATGAACTTAATAAAGAAATCTTTGTTAGGGGGATTGTACTATGAAAACATATTATGATTTATGTTTGGAATTTGCTCAACTTTGTTCTCAACTTGAATTCTTAATGGATAGTAAAGAAAAGGCTAAAACAGAATCAGAAGAAAAAATACTTGATGAAAAAATAGAAAGAGTTGATAAGAGCATTCATGAAATGAAGGTGTTTTTAAAGAGCAAAACAGTTTAAAATATTTTTATAAAAGAGTAGAATTGTTTTTATTCTACTCTTTACATTTTTAGGAGGACTTATGTTTAGATATGTTGGCGATATTAGTGAGTTGACTCATTATATAGTAAATGAATTTGTAGAAAATAAAAATGTAGCAATTGACGGAACCTTGGGGAATGGTCATGATACAGATTTTTTATCTGAAAAATTTAAAAAGGTATATTCTTTTGATATACAAAAGATAGCTTGTGATAATTATAAGAATAAAAATACAGAAAACGTTATTGTAATAAATGATTCACATCATTTGTTTAATGAGTATGTAGAAGAAGATCAAGTAGATTGCATAATGTATAATCTTGGATTTTTACCAGGTGCTAATAAAGAAATTACTACTATGCATGAAACTTCATTAAAAAGTATTGAAGTTGGTTTAGAACTATTATCACATGGCGGTATAATGACAATATGTATTTACAGAGGTCATAATGAAGGAAAAAAAGAAGAATCTTGCATTTTGAGCTTTTTGGAAAAATTACCTAAAGCTAAATATGGAGTAATGGTACATAGTTTTCTAAATAGAAGCAATAACCCACCTATGCTGGTTGTAGTGGAAAAAAATAATCCTTTATCGTTTTAATAAATACTGAATAGTTTAAATAATATTGAATAATTTTGATGAAAATGGTACAATTAATTTGCAATTGAGCAAGGATTTTAAGAAATGATAGGTGAATAATCAATATGGACAATGAATTAAATGAACAAAGTAAAGATTTAATGAGAATTATTCAAATTAAATTTCCAAGGTTAAGTAAAGGTCAAAAACTAATAGCGGAATATATATTAAAAAACTACGATAAAGCAGCTTTTATGACAGCAGCAAAGTTAGGAGATTCAGTTGGAGTTTCAGAGTCTACAGTTGTTAGATTTGCTAATGAACTTGGTTTTAGTGGATATCCAAAGCTTCAAAAAGCTTTACAAGAACTTATTAAGAATAAGTTAACTACAGTTCAAAGACTGGAATTATCAAAAGATTTTATTTCAGATGGTGATACTTTAAAAGGTGTATTAAAGGCTGATATGGAAAATATAAGGGCTACACTTGAAAAGATAAATCCTTATATTTTTGAAGAAGTGTTAAATTCAATATTTGAAGCAAAAAAGATATATATAATAGGTTTAAGAAGTTCTACAGCTTTATCTGAGTTTTTAGGATTTTATCTAAATATCATTTTACAAAATGTCAGAATAGTAAGTTATGGTATTTCAGATATTTTTGAACAAATGATAAATGTTAGAGATGGAGACTTAGTAATAGGGATAGGCTTCCCTAGATATGCGACTAAAACTATAGATGTTTTAGATTTCGCTAAAAGAAGAGGAGCTAAGGTATTAGCTATTACTGATAGTTTACTTTCACCTTTAGCAGCAAAGGCAGATTATACATTAATTGCGCAAAGTAATATGGCATCTTTTGTTGATTCCCTTGTTGCACCTTTATCTGTTATTAATGCACTTATTATAGCAGTAGGTATGCGTGAAAAGGATAGTATTTCTGATACTTTTGCTAATTTAGAATCTATATGGCAAGATTACAATGTGTATTCATATAATAGTAGAAATATGATGGATGATTAACTTTATTTTGGTATTATATTTTTAAAGTTTAAGTAATTAATATATAA
This sequence comes from Clostridium sp., assembly GCA_015058405.1. Classification (GTDB taxonomy): domain Bacteria; phylum Bacillota; class Clostridia; order Clostridiales; family Clostridiaceae; genus Clostridium. Next base: position 275 of record SVCL01000038.1, on the reverse strand, counting down.
TTCTTTTTTAACAACAGGCAATTATAAAAATCAAGAAGATGTGGCAAAACCACTTTTTCAGTCGAGGATATAAAATTTATGATTTTATATCCTCGATTTTTATTAATAAATATTAAGAGTATGTTATACATTGGGTTTATTATTTCTTTCTTTATACCTGATTTCATAATAATCAGGGTTATTTGAATAAGTATCTCTAAGCTCTTTTTCAAATTTATAAATTTGCTCACAATAATTAAACCCTATTAATGCTCTAGATTCTTTTAGGGCTTCTT
>SVCL01000037.1 GCA_015058405.1 Clostridium sp. | reverse complement strand
TTGAATCAAAATGGATTGTACATGCTATAAATAAGGCTAAAGCAATAAGAAATGTTAAAGAAGCATTAATTATACATTCGGATAGAGGAATACAATATACATGTGAAGCTTATAGAAAAGCAACAAAAGATATGATTACAAACATGCATATAAGCTTGTTTTTGAGTATATAGAAACCTTTTACAATACAGTAAGAATACATAGTCACTGTGGATATTTGTCGCCAAATGAATATGAATATAAATATTACTCAGAAAATATAAAAAATGCATGTTAACTATAAAAAATATAATAATATAATAATATAATTTATCCGAATTTAATTTGTACTTTTTCTTGACATAGTACCAATCAAAAGGCCCAGAATAATTAGCTTTCTTAATTATCTTGGGTCTTTCTCTATGTTAATATTAAATATCAATTTTACAAATTATCATTTTAAACTTTTTAACATAATCCTATACTCTCAAATAACTTTTTATTGTACACCACACTACTATGCTCTGGAACAAATTTAGCTGCCATTTCATTATAATACCAAGATTTCTTATAATCCTGAAGTTTATAATAACATACACATAACTCTAAAGCAGGAATCCAAGTACTATCAGCTCTATTAATAAAGCTTCTATTCTCTCCCTCTTCTTTATAATTAATAGCCTGCAAAAACCAGAAAATTGCTGTTTTAATATTATCCTCTTCTAAAAAATATTTTCCAAGCTTACAACTTAAACTAGGACTTGGTACATCATACTTTAAAGCACTAAGTAATGATTCTATCTCTTTTTTCTTATCATTTAATATACTGTAACACTCTGCCATTTTCTCGTAAGACATTTTTACATCTTCAATCCATGCCTCATCCATATTAACAAAATTCTTATAAACTTTAATAGCTTCCTTATACAGCTCATTATCCTTTAATTCATTAGCATAATAATAAGTATCCCTAACACTTAACTTTTCCTTCTTATTTATCATATCTTCATATATTAATAAATTTCTATTAGTATAGCTCTTAGCCTTTAAATGTCTTATTGAAATATTTGAATAAATTCCATTTCCACCAACCTCTAAAAATTCGTGAACTCTTCCTATCCACTTAAATCCCCTACTCTTTTTGACTAACCTATTTCTTTTTAACATGTATTGTGGGTTATTATTATCATCTACAGATAAAACATAATTCATTGATACAAAATCCACATCATCTGTAAGTGAATTCTTTAAATCTAAAAATTCTTTAACACTTTCTTTTATTAAAACATCATCAGCATCCATCCAAAATATATAATCCTTAGTAGCCTTGCTAAAAGAATAGTTTCTAGCAGCTGCAAAATTATCATTCCACCTAAAATTATATATCTTATTAGTATATTTCTTCACTTTCTCTATAGTAGAATCACTAGAACCTGTATCAACAACCACTATTTCATCTACTACGTCCTTAACTGAATTTAAGCATCTTTCAATTACATCTTCCTCATTCTTTACAATTAAACATAAGCTTATTTGTTTCATAGAATACCTCATAAATTAATACATCCTATTATATCTTACTTTTTTATTACTTATTATTACTTTTTTATATTTATTTTCCTGCAAATGGTATAATGTGTACAACTACTAAAAAAGGAGATGCTAAAATGTATAAAAATATTATTTTTGATTTAGGAAATGTACTCCTAACTTTTGACCCTGAAGAATATTTAAATAAGATAATTGATGATAAAAACAAAATTTCTATAATATATAATGCAATTTTTAAAAGTGATGAGTGGCCAATGCTTGATAGAGGTACACTAACTCAAGAAGAGGCAAAAAGAAATATAATGTCACGCTACAAAGATTATGCAAAATCAATAGAATTAGCTTTTGATAATTGGATAAAGAGCATATTAACTCCAATAGAAGATACTGTAAAGATACTTACTGAATTAAAGGAAAAAGGTTATAAGATCTATTACTTATCTAACTTTCATGAATTAGCATTTGATTATGTTACAAGTGAATTTAGCTTTTTTAAATTATTTGATGGTGGAATTGTTTCTTACAAAGAAAACTTACTTAAACCTGAAAAAGAAATTTATAATAGAATTTTAGATGAGTACAAGCTATCTGCAAAGGAATCAATTTTTATTGATGATATGCTGCCTAATATAGAAGGAGCAAAGTTAGCAGGTCTATCTACTATCTTATTTAAAAGCCCTTCTGATCTTTCTGAAAAGCTTGGAAATATGTTAGACAATATGTAAGTATAAACTTATTTAAATATATATTTTTAAGAATATATATTTAAAAGGCTTAAAAGCACGCTAGTTAAAGCATGTTCTTAAGCCTTATATATTGCTAATAATTTTATTTATAAATACCTATATCTGTACGACAATATGAATCTTTAAAGTTAACTAGTTTAACATTGTTATATGCCATATTTCTAGCATCTTCTAAAGTCTTACCATGTCCAACTACTGATAAAACTCTACCACCACTAGTCTTTAAAACACCATCTTCAAATTTAGCACCTGCTAAGAATACATTATCCTTAACTGAATCATCAATAGTTATTTCATAACCTTTTTCAAAGCTTCCTGGATATCCTTTAGAAGCAAGTACAACATTTATACATACTTCATCTTTCCACTTAATCTTATAATCATTTAGCTTTTCATCCATGGCTGCTTCAATTACTTCAAACAAGTCACTTTCCATTAATGATAGAACCGATTGAGTTTCAGGATCTCCCATTCTAACGTTATATTCTAAAAGATAAGTTCCTTTATTAGTTATCATTAATCCAAAGAATATAATTCCCTTATAATCAAACCCTTCAGCTATAATTCCTTGTAAAGTCTTAAGAGAAATATTTGCTGCAAAGTCCATCATAACTTCTTTAGTTACATATGGATTTGGTGCAAGTACTCCCATTCCTCCAGTATTAGGACCTTTACCACCATCAAAGATTTGTTTATGATCTTTTGCTGATACAAATGGAATTATTGTATGTCCATCTGTTATTGAAAGTATAGAAGCTTCTACACCTTCTAAGAATTCTTCTATAACTACCTTTTGACCTGCTCCCTTAAAGATATCATCTACCATATATGAGTGAATAGCTTCTTTTGCATCATCCTTAGTTTCACAAATAGCTACTCCCTTACCTGCTGCAAGTCCATCTGCTTTTATAACTACAGGATAAGCACAAGTTTCTAAATAAGCTAATGCTTTATCTGCTTCTGTAAACACTTCATATTCAGCTGTCTTAACTCCATATTTTTTCATGAATTCTTTCGAGAAACTTTTACTTCCTTCTAATTGAGCTCCATTTTTATCAGGTCCAAAAATTCTAAGTCCTGCTTCTTTAAATTTATCAGTTATTCCTTCTGTAAGTGGTGCTTCAGGACCAACTACAGTTAAGTATATATCATTTTCTTTTGCAAACTTAACTAGTTCATCTAAATCAGTTATATTAACATTTTCACATTTATTTTCTATAGCTGTTCCACCATTACCTGGAGCCACATATATTTTTGAAACCTTTGGGCTTTTTGCTAACTTCCAAGCAATAGTATGTTCTCTTCCACCTGAACCAATTAATAATAACTTCATAATAGTCTATCTCCTTAAAACTTAATTTTTTATTTCAACAACATTTATTAAAAACAGTAGCTTATGTATAAAAATATATATTACTAAAAACATATAAATATATGCTTTTTATGCTTAAATAGGCGTTTGAAAAATAATATTTCAAACACCTATTTAAAATATTTACAAATTAGTGCTTAAAGTGTCTAAGTCCTGTAAACACCATAGCAATTCCGTGTTCATTACAAGCATCAATTGATTCTTGATCTCTAATAGATCCACCTGGTTGAATAATTGCCTTAATTCCTGCCTTAGCTGCAGTATCAACAACATCTCTGAATGGGAAGTAAGCATCTGATGCTAAAACAGTAGCTCCCTTTCCTCTCTTTAATGCATCTTCTGTTGGCCAAATTCTGTTTACTTGACCTCCACCAATACCTAAAGCGACCTTATTATCAGCTACAACTATTGCATTAGATTTAACATACTTAACAACCTTCATAGCAAATAGTAATTCTTTCATTTCTTCTTCTGTAGGTTTCTTTTCAGTAACAACCTTTATTTCATCGATAAGCTTCTTATCTTCGTCTTGAACTAAGATACCACCATCTACAGTAACCATGTACTTCTTATCTTGTGGAGTCTTATGAACTTTTAGAACTCTTAAGTTCTTCTTAGTCTTTAATACTTCTAGAGCATCATCATCATAATCTGGAGCTGCGATTACTTCTAAGAATATCTTATGCATCTCTTCTGCAGTCTTTTTATCAACTTTTCTATTGAAAGCAACTATTCCTCCAAAAATTGAAGTTGGATCTACATCATGAGCTTTAGTATAAGCTTCATATGGGTTTTCTCCTACAGCAACACCACATGGAGTATTATGTTTTAAAGCACAGCATGCTGGTTCTTCAAATTCATTAGCACATTTCCAAGCTATATCCATATCCTTGAAGTTGTTGTATGATAATTCTTTACCATTTAAAACTTCAATGTTATTCATAGCTCCTTCAACCATAGTAGATTCATAGAAAGCTGCTGATTGATGAGAATTTTCACCGTATCTTAAACCTTGTTTCTTTCTAAATGATACTGAAAGATATTCAGGATATTCTTCAATACCATCTAATAAGAAATTAGCTATTGCTGCATCATATGCACCCATAAGGTTAAATACTTTACCAGCAAGTCTCTTCTTAGTATCGTAAGTAACTTCTCCTTCTTTCATTTCATTCATAACTACTTCATAATCTTTCTTATCAGAAATAACTACTACGTCTTGGAAGTTCTTAGCTGCTGCTCTTAGCATTGTAGGACCACCGATATCTATAAATTCAACTTTTTCTTGGAAAGTCAAATCTTCTTTTACCTTTTCAAAGAAAGGATATAAATTAACTACAACATAATCAATTGTATGAATTTCTCTTTCCTTTAAAGTATTCATATGTTCTTCATTTCCTCTTATTGCTAAGATACCTGCATGAACTAATGGATGAAGAGTCTTTACTCTACCATCTAACATTTCTGGAAAATCTGTAACTTCATTAATTTCTATTACAGGTACTCCATTTTCTTTTAAGTGCTTATATGTTCCTCCTGTAGATACTATCTCTACATCTTTAGATACTAAAAATTTAGCAAAATCTAAAACTCCATCTTTATCAAATACACTAATTAATGCTCTCTTTTTCAAAATAAAGGCCTCCTCTTACTTTAAGATCTTAACTTTTCTATCTATAATTTTCACTTTATTTTCTGAAATCAACTTTATTGCTTTTGGTAGTAAAATGTGTTCTTTTTCTAAAATTCTTTTTTGAAGATCTTCCGCACTATCTTCAAAATTAACTGGTACGACTTCTTGTAAAATAATTGCTCCCCCATCAACTTCATTATTTACAAAATGCACTGTACATCCTGAATACTTAACACCTTTTTCTATGGCTTTTTCATGTACTTTTAAGCCGTACATTCCAGGTCCACAGAAAGATGGAATTAATGATGGATGAATATTTATAATCTTATTACTAAAATGATTTAAAAGTTCTCCATCTAATATTGAAAGATATCCTGCTAAAACTATTAAATCAACTTTTCCCTTAGTTAATTCTAATATTTTATTAGATTGTTCTTTTCCGAATTCTTTCTTACTAATTACATGATAATCAATACCATGCTTCTTAGCTCTTTCAATTGCAAAAGCCCCTTCTTTGCTGCTTATTACCATTTCTATTTTGCAGTTAAGATAGCCATTTTCAACTGCATCAATTATAGATTGAAGGTCAGTTCCTCCCCCAGAAACTAAAACTGCTATTTTAAACAAACACCTTCACCCCCAGATGTTACATAACCTATTTCATAAGCATCTTCTCCCATTTCCTTAAGAGATTTAATAATAGGTTCAACATCTTTCTCATTAACACAAAGTACAAATCCTATACCCATGTTAAATGTATTATACATATGGTCTTTATCTACTCCAAGTTCCACCATCTTGTCAAAAATGCTTGGTACAGGATAACTATTCTTATTAATTACTGCTGTAAGCTCTCTACCATTAAACATTCTTGGAACATTTTCTATAAATCCTCCACCAGTTATATGTGACATACCTTTTATCTCAAAGTCTTCCATTAACTTAAGAACTGGTTTAACATATATCTTTGTTGGAGTAATTAAGTTCTTCCAAACTTCTTGACCTTCAAATTCCATATCAAGGTCTGTAAATAACTTTCTAACTAAAGAGAAACCATTTGAATGAACTCCAGAAGAAGCAATTCCTATAAGTTTATCTCCAGCATTTATCTTAGATCCATCGATTATTTCATCCTTTTCTGCAATACCTACTGCAAATCCAGCTATATCATAATCTCCTTCTTTATAGAATCCTGGCATTTCTGCTGTTTCTCCCCCTACTAATGCACAGTTTGATTGCATACAACCATCTGAAACACCTTTAACTAAATCTGAAGAAACTTCAGCATCTAGCTTACCGCAAGCAATGTAATCTAAGAAGAATAAAGGTTTTGCACCATGGCAAAGAATATCATTTACACACATTGCAACACAGTCAATACCTACAGTATCATACTTTTTCTTCTTGCATGCTATATCAAGTTTAGTTCCAACACCATCTGTACCTGAAACTAAAACTGGTTTCTTATATCCTTCTGGAAGTTCTACCATTCCAGCAAAGCTTCCAAGTCCATTTAGAACATATTTACTCATAGTTCTAGCTGCATATTCCTTAATTAATTTTACTGATCTATATCCTTCTTCTATATTAACTCCTGATTCCTTATAAGTTATCATTTAAAAATTCCTACCTTTCAAGATGATCTTTAGCAGTTTCAATTGGTGTAGCTACTGGATAAACACCATTAAAGCAACCTACACAGAAACCTTCTTTACCAACAAATGATTTATACATTCCATCAATACTTAAATATCCTAAGGAATCTGCACCAATCATATCTCCAATTTCTTTAACAGTATAATTTGCACCAACAAGTTCGCTTCTATATGGAGTATCTATTCCAAAATAGCATGGGAACTTAACTACTGGTGAAGCAACTAAGAAATGAACTTCTGTAGCTCCTGCTCTTTTTAAAGCTTCAACTAAATGCTTAGATGTTGTTCCTCTAACTATAGAATCATCTATAAGTATTACTCTCTTTCCTTCTACATTAACCTTAAGAGGGTTTAGCTTAACAGATACAGCTTTTTCTCTTAATTCTTGTGAAGGAGAAATAAATGTTCTTCCTACGTATCTATTCTTTATAAATGCAATACCATATGGAATTCCTGAAGCTTTTGAATAACCAATAGCTGCTGGTATTCCTGAATCTGGTACTGCTGCAACTATATCAGCTTCAATTTTATGTTCTTTATATAATTGTTCTCCAGATCTTATTCTTGTTGTATAAACATCAAGAGAATCTATCTTAGAATCTGGTCTTGCAAAATAAATGTATTCGAAAGCACAAGTTTGACATCCTGCATTTTCTGAATATTGATATGATTTAAGACCATTTTCATCTATAATAACCATTTCTCCTGGATTAACATCTCTAACAAATTCAGCTCCAACTGCATCAAGAGCACAACTTTCAGAAGCTAAAATTAAAGCATCTCCTGATTTACCTATGCAAAGTGGTCTAATACCATGTGGATCTCTTGCACCTATTAATCTATCCTTAGATGTAATAACCATAGCAAAACTACCTCTAATAGCTTGCATAGCATCAACAACAGCATGTTCTAATCCCTTTTTAGCTCCCCTAGCTATTAAAGTTGCTATTACTTCTGAATCTATTGACGTATGAAAAATGTGTCCACCATCTTCTAATAATTCTCTAATAACATCTGCATTTACTAAATTTCCATTATGAGCTAATGCTACTGGTCCAAGTTTTGAATTAGCAAGTAACGGTTGTGAATTATTAACTGTATTTGCTCCTGTTGTTGAGTATCTTACATGTCCTATAGCCACATGACCTTTAAGCTTATCTAAGTCTTCTCTTGAAAATGCTTCAGTAATTAAACCTAGCCCCTTATGCATTTCAATAGTTTCACCATTTCCTACAGCTATTCCTGCACTTTCTTGTCCTCTATGTTGAAGAGCATAAAGTCCATAATAAGTCATTCCAGCTACATCCATAGGAGTTGGGGAATAAACCCCAAAAACTCCACATTCATCTTTAAATTTATCTAGACTTGGATCCATTATTAAATCAAAATCTGCTTTAATCATCCTTATTCCCCTTTAATTCTATTTAAAATTTCAACATAAGCACCTTCAACGTTGCCTAGGTCTCTTCTAAATCTATCTTTATCTAGCTTTTCTCCTGTAGTAGCATCCCAGAATCTACAAGTATCAGGTGAGATTTCATCAGCTAAAACTATTTCTCCATTATATCTACCGAACTCAATCTTAAAGTCGATTAAGTCTATGTTTAATTCTTTAAAGAAGTCTTTTAATATATCATTGATTTTAGCTGTCATATCATATATAACTTTTAATTCTTCAAAAGTTGTAGCTCCAATTGCTACTGCATGATAATCATTAACTAATGGATCTCCTAAATCATCATTCTTATAAGAAATTTCAAATACTGTTGTATTTAACTTAGTTCCTTCTTCAAGACCTAATCTCTTAGCCATTGAACCAGCTGCAACATTTCTTACGATAACTTCTAGTGGTACTATTTCAACCTTCTTACAAAGTTGTTCTCTTTCATTTAATTTCTTTACAAAGTGAGTCTTAATACCTTTTGCATTTAACATTTCAAAAATTGCTGATGTAATTGCATTATTAAGTACACCTTTATTATCTATTTGAGCTTTCTTTACTCCATTAAAAGCTGTAGCATCATCTTTATAGTAAACTACTACTTCATCCTCCTTAGCTGTACTATAAATCTTCTTAGCCTTTCCTTCATATAGCATTTCTAGTTTTTCCATTATAGATCTACTCCTTCCCCGTTATCTGCAATGAATTTTTTCTTCATTTCAGTTCTTGCTTTTAATAATTTATTTTTAATATCATCATCTTGTAGTGATAACATTTGTACTGCTAACATTCCTGCATTGTAACTGTTGTTAATTCCAACAGTTGCAACTGGTATTGATTTTGGCATTTGAACTATAGATAGTAATGCATCCATTCCTTCAAGTGCTGCCTTAACTGGAACACCTATTACTGGTAATACAGTTTGAGATGCTATTACTCCTGGTAAATGTGCTGCAAGGCCTGCTCCTGCAATAATTACCTTACAACCTTCTTCTTCTACCTTCTTAATAGTTTCAGTTAATTTTTCTGGAACTCTATGGGCAGATAATACATAGGCTTTGTAGTCTATATCAAATTCTTTAAGTGCATTTGCAGCACCTTTCATTACATCAACATCTGATTTACTTCCAAAAATAATCGCTACTTTCATTTCTGCTCCCCCAATTCATTATCTAAAATAATTTACCCCTGCTCTAAAGATCTTTTGATCAAATTCACCTGGTACATTCTTATAAAGATTTTCCCCAATTCTTTCAGAGTGTCCCATCTTTCCAAGGATTCTACCATCAGGACTTGTAATACCTTCTATTCCTAGCATTGAACCATTTGGATTGAATGGCATATCTAATGATGCATTTCCATCATAATCAACATATTGAGTAGCTATTTGTCCATTAGCTTCTAATTCTCTTAAAAGACTTTCTGGAGCAACAAATCTACCTTCACCATGTGATATTGCTACATTATGAATATCATTTACATCAACTTCGCTAAACCAAGGTGATTTAACTGAAGTAATCTTAGTTCTTATTATTGAAGACATATGTCTATTAATATTGTTATAAGTTAATGTTGCCATATCTTCTTCAATATCTCTGATTTCACCATATGGTAATAATCCTAACTTAATTAATGCTTGGAAGCCGTTACAAATACCTAACATTAATCCATCTCTATTATTTAAAAGATCCATTACTGCATTTTTAATCTTTTCGTTTCTAAATACAGTTGCTATAAACTTACCTGATCCATCTGGTTCATCTCCTGCTGAGAATCCTCCTGGAATCATAATAATTTGAGCTGTTCTTATTTCAGCTTCTAATTTATCAATAGATTCTTTTAATATTTCTTTATTTAAGTTTCTTAAAATAACTTGGCTAACTACAGCACCTTCTTTTTCGAAAGCCTTAGTTAAGTCATCTTCACAGTTTGTTCCAGGGAATACTGGAATAACTACCTTAGGATTTTGTACCTTAACCTTAGGTTGTGAATTATTTCTTTCTGTGCAAGTTTTAACTTCTACCTTTGCATTAGTATCTTCAGTCTTGATTTTATATACTGAGTTTAACTTTTCTTCAAGAACTGTATCTAATTCATTTAAGTTAAATTCTATATCATATTCTGCACAAACTATTTTTTCTTCTAATGTAGTATTACCAACTACTTTATATAAGCAATCTTTAAATTCTTTTTCTAAATCTAATCCTTCTTTTACTTGAAGTAATATAGATCCATAATTTAATCCAAATAAATCTTCCTTAGTTAAGTTAACTAAGTTTGCTCCAACCTTATTTCCTAAAGCCATCTTAGTTACAGCTTCTGAAACTCCACCAAACTTGATTGTAGATGCTGCAAGTATTTTCTTATCTCCAATTAGTTCATAAAGGTTTTCTAAGTTCTTCTTGAACTTATCCATGCAAATAGTTCCATCTTCTAACTTCTTAGTTGTAAGAAGTACTAAGCTTCCCTTTGCTTCCTTAAATTCTGGACTTATAATTCTATCAGCTTTTTCATATCCTACTGCAAATGATACTAAACTTGGTGGTACATCTATATCTTCAAAAGTTCCTGACATAGAATCCTTTCCACCTATAGCTGCTATATTTAAATCTTCTTGAGCTTTATATGCTCCAAGTAATGCCGCAAAAGGTTTACCCCATCTTTCAGGTTTCTTACCTAATCTTTCAAAGTATTCTTGGAATGTTAATCTTGCTCTTCTATAATCTCCACCCATAGCTGCTAGTTTTGCAACTGATTCAACTACTGAATAGAATGCCATATGATATGGACTCCAAGTTCCAAGATCAGGATTAAATCCGAATGTCATAAGAGATGCATTCTTTGCTTCTCCCTTAGCTACTGGTATTTTAGCTGCCATACCTTCTGCAGGTGTCTTAGCATATTTACCACCAAATGGCATAAGTACTGTTCTTGCTCCGATAGTTGAGTCAAATCTTTCAACTAATCCCTTTTGAGATGCTACATTTAAGCTTCTTAATGTTTCTAACCACTTATCATGTACATTTACATCTTTTACTTCATATGGATATTCAGTTGGTGCTTCTACCTTAATTGTAGTTTCTTGAGTTGCTCCATTTGTATCTAAGAAGCTTCTCTTAATATCTACTATGTTCTTACCTCTCCAGAATAATCTTAATCTTTCTGTATCAGTAACCTTAGCAACTACTACAGCCTCTAAGTTTTCTTCTGATGCAAGTTCTATAAATCTCTTAGCTTTGCTTTCTTCTACAACAACAGCCATTCTTTCTTGAGATTCTGAAACTGCAAGTTCTGTTCCATCTAAGCCTTCATATTTCTTTGGAACTTTATCAAGATCTATATCAAGACCTCTGCATAACTCACCTATTGCTACTGAAACTCCACCAGCACCAAAGTCATTACATCTCTTAATCATCTTAGCTGCTTCTGCATTTCTAAATAATCTTTGAATCTTTCTTTCTGTAGGAGGATTTCCCTTTTGAACTTCTGCTCCACATTCAGTTATTGAATCTAAAGTATGTTCCTTTGATGAACCTGTAGCTCCACCAACACCATCTCTACCAGTTCTACCACCTAGTAAAATTACTATGTCTCCTAATGCAGGTTCTTCTCTTACTACATTTTCCTTAGGTGCTGCTGCTATAACTGCTCCAACTTCCATTCTCTTAGCAACATAGTTTGGATGATATATTTCTGAAACTTCTCCAGTTGCAAGTCCTATTTGGTTTCCGTAAGAACTATATCCATGAGCTGCTCCAAGTACTATTGTTCTTTGAGGTAACTTACCTTTTAAAGTTTTTTCTATTGGAACAGTAGGATCTGCTGCACCAGTTACTCTCATAGCTTGATATACAAATGTTCTTCCTGATAATGGATCTCTAATAGCTCCTCCAAGACAAGTAGCTGCACCACCAAATGGTTCTATTTCAGTTGGATGGTTATGAGTTTCATTTTTAAACATTAATAAGTATTCTTCTATACCGTCATCAGTTTCAACATTAATATTTATTGAACAAGCATTAATTTCATCTGATATATCAAGGTCATTTAAAATACCTTTCTTTCTTAATTCTTTCATTACAATAACTGCAATATCCATTAATGTAATATTTCTATCTGTTTCTCCGTATACATAATCTCTTGATTTTAAGTATGCTTCATAACTTTTCTTAATTGGGTAAGTATATTTATTTTCCTCGATTTGAACTTCTTTAATTGAAGTTGAGAAAGTTGTATGTCTACAGTGATCTGACCAATAAGTATCTATTACTTTAATTTCAGTAATACTTGGATCTCTACCTTCTTCTTTAAAGTAATCTCTTATCATTAAAAGATCTTGGATACTCATTGCAAGTCCTTGTTCTTTATGGAAGCTTTCTAGAGATTTAACATCCTTATCTCTAAAGCCATCTAAGATTTGAACATCTTTAGGCTGGTTCATTTGAGCTTTAAGCTCTCTATTATTTATATCTACTTCTCTTGAATCTACAGGATTAATATAGTAGCTTTTTATCTTTTCTATATCTTCCTTAGATAAATTTCCTTTTAAAACAATAACTTTTGATGATTTTACATCGATTCTATCTTCTGCTGTTAATAATTGAAAACATTCAGATGCGGAATCTGCTCGTTGATCATATTGACCTGGTAGATATTCTACCCCAAATGCTGTATCTCCATCTTCTATTAATATTTCTTCTTCATATACATTATCAACTGTAAGTTCTGAAAAAATTGTATATAAAGCTTTTTTGTAATACTCTTCTTTTACATCCCCTAGAGTATACTTATTTATTACTCTTACTCCTTCTAACTTATCCACCATTAAATTGCTTTTAAAATCGCTAAGTAAGCTTTGAGCTTCAACATCAAATCCTTGCTTCTTCTCAACGAATATGCATCTGACATTAGACATTTAAATACCTCCAAACATTTATTTGTCTTTACGAACGTTAATTGCTTATATAAAATTATTCTTCGCTTTTTCCAAATTCATGATAGCACTTTCGAGCATATGTGTCAATATTTCCTTTTAATTTTAATCTATCATTCGTAAATAAACGTATTTTATTTTTAATACACTGCATTATTATTCGTATCTAATGTTTTTTATGCAAACCTTTTTGCATATATAACTTTAATGTTTTTTAAGTTTTTTAAAAAATATATTTTTATATGCAAAAAAGCCGACAGACTTAATCCATCGGCAAGAAACCTACGCAACCTTTCGGTCACTATTATTATGTACATTTGTCCTATTTTTTATTCTTTAACCAAGGACATTATTTAATATTTTTATAATTTTAAAGATTTAACGCTATATTATAAGAATAATCTTCCTTCTATTCTCTTATCATAAGCACTCCATTCACCTTTTTCTACATCTCTTCCAATAATATTTATCTTATTCATTGTTGCATCAACATAATCTGCATAATGAACTATGTAACTTTCTTCACTTCTAGGCTGAATAGGTGAACCATATTCAAGTTTTCCATGATGTTGAACTATTATCCCTATTATTCTTTCCTTAAATTCTTCAGTAAAAGCATCAGGGTTTTCTATAAATGCTTTCTCTACCATAGTTACTCCCATAACTATATGTCCTTGCATATTTCCTTTTAATGTATAAGAGAATGGTCCATCATAGCTCATTTCATAAACTTTTCCTATATCATGAAGCTTAGCTCCAAGTATTGCTATTTCCTTATATCTTGCATCATACCTATAAGCAAATTCTTTTGCTAAATACATAACACCTAAAGTATGTTCTGCAAGTCCACCAATATAATTATGATGATTAGATACACCACCTATTGCATTTTTAAACTTTTCTACAAAATGCTCATTTTTAAAGAAATAATCATTAAGTAACTTTCCCTCTTCTGAAGTAATTTCTTTATGTGTTATTTCTTCAATCTCTTCCATAATATCCTCTATTGGTCTAGCTGATTTAGGCAGATAATCTATTGGGTTTTCATTTTCTAAAATTTCATATTTATCTATTTTGAAAGGATCACCAAAAGTCCCTTTAGCTAATATTATAGAACCACTCTTTATTCCATTTTCATCAACCTTAATATTACATCTTAATTCCTTAGTATCATCTCTAGCTAGAACTCTTACCGGATATGTATTTCCATCTAAAATTCTAGTTATCATTAAAGGTATTTCTATCTTTTCTCCAATTTCACATTCTTTTAATTTCTTCATTTTGTGCACCACCTTATTATTATAATTTTCTTCGTAAATAATTTATACTATACATATAGAAATCTAAAATAATTATATAAAGCCATGTGGATGTGTATATTGCCATTTCCATGCATCTTGACACATTTCATTAATCCCTCTTTTAGCTCTCCACTTTAACTTTTTATTAGCTTTACTAGCATCCGCACAAGATATAGCTATATCACCCGGACGTCTTCCCATAACCTTATAAGGAATTTTCTTTCCTATAACTTTTTCAAAATTTTGAATCATTTCAAGGACACTAAATCCTTTTTCACTACCTAAATTATACACTTCATATCCTTCTGGAGAATTAAATATTTTCTTTAAAGCTCTAGAATGTCCTTCTGCCAAGTCCATTACATGAATATAATCTCTAATTCCTGTACCATCAGGAGTATTATAATCATCACCAAATACCTTAACAAATTCTAATTGTCCAACAGCTACTTGTAAGATATATGGCACTAAATTTTGTGGTATCCCATTTGGTTGTTCTCCTAATTCTCCACTTGGATGAGCACCTAATGGATTAAAATATCTTAAAACTATAATGTTCCATCCATCATTACATACTTCTAAATCTTTTAACATATTTTCGATTATTAGCTTACTTCTTCCATAAGGATTTGTAGCTCCTATTTCTGCCTCTTCTTTAACCGGCATCTCTTTTGCTTCTCCATAAACTGTTGCTGATGAACTAAATACTAAATTTCTAACACCAGTTTCTTTCATTACCTTCAATAGATTAATAGTACCACTTAAGTTATTTTCGTAATATTTAATTGGATTTTCCACTGATTCACCAACAGCTTTATAGGAAGCAAAATGAATAACAGCATCAATATTTTCATTTTTAAATACTTCTAATAACTTTTCTTGGTCTTTAATATCTACCTCATATAATTTTACTTTCTTTTTACTTATCTTTTCAATAGCATCAACAGATTTTCTAGTAGAATTACTAAAATTATCTACTATTACAACTTCATAATTATTTTTTAATAAATCAACAACTGTATGAGAACCTATATATCCAGCTCCACCAGTAACTAATATTTTCTTCATTTAATTTTAATGGTGCTGTCACACAAATAGTAATTTAAAATTATGCAACAACTCCTCCCCCTTCTCCCTATCTCTCATTTATATATCATAATAATCAAAATTTAATTTTATTCCATATTTATTTTTTTGTTTAATATATAAATAAAACTCCCCATAAAGTATGTAATTACTTTCTAGGGATTTAACATTAATATTATTAAATTAAATACAATGAGTTCTTTATCTTTAGCTATGTAACTAACTATTTATCTTTTTATACATCCTTGAAGCTTCTTCATAAAACTTTATTTTTGTATCATCAGATGACATTCTAAAGCTTAAAATTCTATAATAATAATTTAACATCTCTTTATCAATTTCTTGTCGTTTGTTCATTTTTACTTTTTCTTTTTTAGTTTCTAATGTAAAATCAGTTTCTATGTCTTCATCTATTTCTTCTAATAATTTATCAATATACTTTTGATTTTTATTTATTACTTCCTCTCTTGGAAATTTTCTCTTAGCTTCCTCAAGAACTTTTTTCGCCAAAATATATTTTTTCTTTATGCAATAAATCTTAAATGTGTAATTATATATATCCGACATATATGGATATCTTTTTCTTAGCTCTGCTAACTCATAAAGTGCTTCATCATACTCCCTTAACTTTATATGAAAATAAACCTTTCTTAATCGTATTTCATAACTTATTTTTTCTTTATCAAATACACTTGACTCCCCTAGCATTGTTCCCCGTCCTTTTTACTTATATTAATACTCAGGACCCTCTTCTTACCGTTTATACTTTTATTATACATTATTCTCATTATTTTTTCACACATTTTATGTATTTTTTTATTTAAAATTCATTTTCTTTAAATTATATGTGAAATTAAGAAGACTGTATCAAAAGCATTAAAGTAAAGATGTTATAACATCTTTAGTATTTAAGCATGCTTTTTAATACAGCCATAGTATATTAATTTAGTTCTTCTTCAAAAATAAGTCCTTCTTTTAATACCCCATCCTTCATTGAAAAGATTCTATCTGCAACGGATTTTGCAAAGTTCATATCATGAGTTATTATAAGATTTGACATTCCTTTTAAAGTTAAACTTCTTATTAGCTTACTGACTTCATCTGTAAGTCCTGGATCTAATGCTGATGTTGGTTCATCAAAACATATAAGTTTTGGTTCTAAAGCTAATGCCCTTCCTATTGCAGCTCTTTGTTTTTGTCCCCCTGATAGTTCAAAAGGATAACTATTACACTTATCTTCTAAGCCAAGAAAACTTAATATTTGCGTTTCTTTCTTAATAGCTTCATCTTTATCCATACCAAGTACCTTTTGAGGCGCTTCTATAACATTTTCCAATATACTCATATGAGGAAATAAATTAAAACTTTGAAATACAAAACCTATATCTTTTCTTATATCTTTTAACAAAACTTTATCAGCATAACTTTGTCCATTACATAAAACCCTGTCATTAATTTTTATAGTTCCTCCTTCAGGTTTTTCTAACGCATTTATGCATCTTAATAAAGTAGTTTTACCACCACCAGAAGGGCCTACAATTACAACCGTTTCTCCGGACTTAATTTCTAAATTAACACCTTTTAATATTTCTATATTATTATATTTTTTTCTAAGGCCTATTACTTCTAACATTAGTCTCACCTCTATCTATAATAGTTATATTTTTTCTCAATCTTTTCTAGCAACTTAGTAAGTATAGCTATTAAAAATAAATATACCAAACCAACTATCAATAAAGGTACAAGTGAAGAAAACTTATTAGATGCAATCTTTCCAACCTTCAATAATTCATCTAAACCAACTACATATACTAATGAAGTATCTTTTACTAAAGTTATTATTTCATTTGCAACTGGTGGCAATATTCTTTTAAAAGCTTGAGGCAATATTATTCTAAAAAAAGTATCTTTTTGCGACATTCCTAAAACTTCTGCCGCTTCATACTGTCCTCTATCTATTGATAATATTCCACCTCTAAATATCTCAGCAAAATAAGCTCCATAATTTAATACAAAAGCTAAACAAGCTGCTATAAATCTATCTAAATTTATTCCTACTAGAGGTAACCCAAAAAATACAAATACTAATTGTAATAATAAAGGTGTTCCTCTCATTACTAATACATATAATCCTGTAATTTTCTTAATCATTACTATATTCGAAGTTCTTCCAAGAGATACTATAATTCCTAAAGGTATTGCACAAATAAGTGTTATTATAAATACTTTTAAAGTCACAATAAGACCGCCTAATATTTCTGGCATCAATGACATAACTAAATCCATTTAGAAACTCCCCTCCTTATACCTTTGTATTATTTTTCTATTATATCTTCGCCAAACCATTCCTTTGATACTTCAGCTGCTTTACCATCACTTATTACTTCTTCTAATGCTTTATTAAATTTTGAGATAAATTCATCATCATCTTTTCTAGCACCTACTGCATACTCTTCTTTACCGAAGTCATCTTCTAAAACTTTATACTTTTGTTTTCCTTTAAGATTCATATAATATTTAGCTAGTATCTCATCTGCAACTACTGCCTCACTTCTACCTGCCTCTAAATCTCTTAATGCTTCATCATTAGTAGAAAAAGTAACTAATTCTTTAAAATTACTTTTATAATCTCCTATTGCATCTACAGCACTTGATTGATCTTGAGCTGCAACAATCTTTCCTTTCAAATCTTCCTTAGACTTTATATTAGAATCCACTAAAGTTACTATAACTTGTCTATTTTTTAGATATGGTTTTGAAAAAAGAACTTTTTCTTTTCTTTCATCTGTAATAGAATAACCATTCCATATTAAATCTATATTTCCATTATTAAGTTCAGATTCTTTCATTGTCCAATCAATAGGTTGAAACTCAATTTTTTTATTTAACTTTTCTCCCACTGCCTTTGAAAGTTCTATATCAAATCCTGTATATTCACCTTTTTCATCTTTAAATCCCATAGGAACAAATGTATCATCAAAACCTAACACCAAAGTATCTTTATCTAAAGTATTACTTTTTCCTTTATTACATCCTACTGAACCTATAGCTAAAGCTCCTATTATAACTATTAATGATATATTTTTTATTATCTTATTTACCTTCATAACTTTTCCCCATTTCTCTTTCTTCTTGATATTATCACTTTAACACATTAAAGCGATAATATCAAGAAGTTTTTCCACTTTTAATATTTTTTTATAAATATTGTTTTTTTAATTTATATAATTTTTATTTTTAACGTCTTAGCTTCTTTCATACCTCTAAGTACTGTAATTGTAGGGATTCCTGATTTTTTATATAACTGGTCTATACGTTAAAAAAAGACATAAAATTTAGTCTCACCCAAATTTTATGTCTTTTCATCTTATTACTTTATCTCACTTAAATTCTATATTCCCTTATTTACCATAGTCGAATTTGACCCAATAACTTTTATTCTTCATTACCATTAAATCCTTTACATATCCTTCTATAAAAAAAGACATTACCGCGCTCCTTCCTTTGTTTTTAACAAAACAAAAAGAGATGCATTATATACCCTAATCAAAACATCTCTAATTCTCACAAATTCACCTTTGTTTTTATTATATACCATTTCATACATAATTTCCTTAGTTTTTTAAAAAAAGTGACCATAGTCCTATAATATTTAAGACTATAGTCCTATATATATTCTTATTTTTTTATTTAGATATAATTTCTACTCCTGTTTCAGTTACAAGAAGAGTATATTCCCATTGAGCTGATAACGAACCATCTGCTGTACGTACTGTCCAATCATCATCTCCATCAATATATATATCTCTTTTTCCTGCATTTATCATAGGTTCTATAGTAATAACCATTCCAGGTACTAAAATCATATCAGTTCCTTTTTTTCCAACGTGTGATACAAAAGGATCTTCATGCATTGCAAGACCTACCCCATGACCACCAAATTCTCTAACAACTGAGTACCCATTTGATTCAGCATATTCTTGAATAGCAGCTCCTATGTCTCCTAAAAATCCCCAAGGTTTAACAGCTTGAACTCCTTTTTCTAGACATTCCTTTGTTACTTCTACTAATCTTTTAGCTTCCGGGTCAACATCACCAATCATAAACATTCTAGATGCATCCGAATAGTAACCATTAAGTATTGTAGTTGCATCTACATTAATAATATCTCCATTTTTTAATACATCTTTTTCATTTGGAATTCCATGACAAACAACATCATTAATAGAAGTACAAATACTCTTTGGATATCCTTCAAAATTAAGATCTCCCGGAATTCCACCATGAGCTATTGTATATTCATATGTCATTCTATCTATTTCTTCTGTAGTCATTCCTTCTTTAATGTTAGCTTCAATTAAATCCAATAATCCATTATTTATCTTTGCACTTTCTCTAATTCCTTGAATTTGTTCTTCATTCTTAATTAAGTCTCTAGATGGGACAATATATCCTTGATTTCTTAAATGAATTAACTTTTGATCAAATTCTAAGTGACATTTCTTATACTTTAAGCCACTACCACACCAACACTTATCATTTCTATTAATCAATTATATCTACCTTCTTTTACTATATATTTTTATTTTACTCACTACTTACTTTATATTTATTCAAACATTAAGTAAGTAGTGTTTATTACTATAATAACTTATCTATTAAGAATTGAACTTTTGCAAGTTTCTTTTTAAGTTGTACATTTCCATATATAATTCTTATTTGCATTTCTGGTCTTTGAACAAAAGCGCCTACAACTAAGTTATTTAATTGTAATGCATCAACAGCAACTGCAAACTTTTCATCCCCTATGTGGCTTTGTGCATAATCTTTTGCTAACTTTTCATCAAAGAATAATCTAAGAGAATCATCTGCAGCATCTAATGCAAATTCTGGTTTACTTAAGGTTTCATCAGTATTATTAGAACTTGCTATTATATATGCCTTTTGATCTGTAAATTGTATCATATGGAATAAATTAATAAACATAAAATCAGTATTTGATACTAATTCTTCTTCCCCTTTATGAGTATATAAAGCATTTACAAAATCTTTAACTATAATGTTCAACCAATTAGAACCATCATTTAATATAATTGCAAATAAACCTTTAAACATTGCATTATAAGCTGTCTTCATCATTCCATCTGTCCTAACTTTAAGAACTAAAGGTTTATCTTTTTCATTTTCTGTATCTATTGTTAATTCATATCTTCTAGCACATTCTTCTGCTAAAGATCTATCAGAAAATATTCTAAAACAAGGTCTTCCTACAGAATCAGGGCCTGATAATATTCTTCCTGTATTATTTTCAAATTCTTCAACAGTAGTATCTTCGCCTAATAAAGTATAAATATATTCTTGATCTATTAATGCATATAATATTTCTTGTTGTTTTGCTAACATTCCTTTTTTATCTTCTTTGTCTATTGACCCAAATTCTCTTATTAATTCTACAATATTTTTGTTATTCATATATATCCCCCTAAATTTCTCTAAATCATTTACGTTTCTATTATAACTTAAATTTTACATTTAGTATAAAGAATATATACTTTTTATTATAAAATTTTATCTTATCTCTATAATATTTGTGTTATTACAGCTCTTGTATTTTCTCCCATTACCATCACAGTTTTATTTGTATTATTAGTAAAGAAGAACTCAATATTACTACCCTCATTCACATTAACCAAAGCAACCAAATTAATTGTTTTTGAAAATGCCCAAGAAAGAAAATCATAATATTTCGACATGGCTAAAACATATAAATTTTTTCTCATTCCAATATAAAGTTTTATATCAGTAATATCTTGAGTTCCCCTTAGCTCTACTTGAAATTCAACCTTATAAGTTCCAGTTTTAGTACAATGCCACAAATTATCTTTAACTTCTAAAGTTCCCAAAGCATCTTTCTCCAATTCTATTGTAACTGCTGAATTATTCGAAACAACATTTTGATTTTTAGTTAAAACTAATTGACCAAACAGTTTATCTTTATTGTAATCATCATGATCTGAACTTCCACAATTATAATTTTTACAATTATAAATTTGTAAACATGGTTCTCCAATGCTTATAGCATGCTTTTCTGTACTATTAGAATTCACATAAATAATTACTTGCAACTTATTAATACTTGCATCTCTTCTACCTATATGAAAATCCTCTTCAACAAATCTTAAATATTTATAGCAGCTATAAGTTTTGTTCATTGCTTCAAAAAATTTATTTGAACCATAATATGCATTAATAACCACTTTAACCTGACCTTTACTCTTGGATGATACAAAAGGCAGTGAAAATCTAAACTTTACATTTTCTGACCTTACGAATCTTAGTGTATCGAACTCTATAGGAACGTTTTGTAATAAGCTAATATTTCCTGTTTCTGAGTCAAATTCAAATTCCTTTACCTTGTTTATAAAATTAACACTTTTAATTGAAGCAGCTGTATTACTCATTATCTGCCATCCATTAGCATTAGGTAAGTTAATCATTGATGGATTCCTAATAATATTATTAGATAATATTACATCTGCTTTACCCCTGGCATTAATTATATCGTCCTCATAATACTCTTCTAAAAATTCACTCATAGTCCTTATTTCTATTTCTTTTTCTTGAATATAATTCACTATTTCTTTAAAGTTATCTACATTTATAAGATATTCTTCTCCTACATTATGACAATAAAAAACTATATAACTTTTATTTATAAGAGCATCATCTATTAAACCTTTTATTTCTTGCACAGAATTTTTCTCAATAGATATTCTATCTAATTCATATATATTTGTCTCTGATGTATTAGGCATCCATTTTTGAGCATATGTCATAAATGCATAATTTTCTTTAATTCTATCTATAGCTTTTTGAGGAATTAAATTATTACTTGGTACATATCCTTTAACATCTATACCATATCTATCAAATAACTTTTTACTTTCAACTATCTCACAATCAATAATCTCATCACTTGAGTTATCCGATAATACTTCTGAATTATAACCATGACACAAGAACTCCCATCCAGACTTTCTCAAATTCTCCATATCATCTATGTCTAAAGCAGTATTATTTTCTAGCTTACCAGCCCAAGTAGCTACACATCCCTTTATATTTAATTCTTCAAATATAGGGTATACATTTTTGCAAATACTCTCTAACATGTCATCAAAAATAAAGCTAACTACTGTTTTATCGAACTCCTTAAATTTTTTATTTTTCATAACCCTATCAACCTTCTTTCTATATCTACATTTATAAATAAGTTAGTACGGTGATTTTTTTAAACAATTTAATGTATTAATATTTGTGTAAATAACTGCAATACGTAAAAAAACTACTATACACTAATCTTGTATAGTAGTTAATTAATTATTACTTCTTATTTTTCCTTAATCTAACTAATAGTTTACCTAGAATTTCTTTGTCTTTATCTTTAATACTTACTATATAATTTTTCAATCTGTCTATAATCTTTGATTTAGGTAACACTCTGTACTTGGTGCCTAATAAATGACATATTCTAGATAACTCGCAAACTTCTGAATACTTCTCAATTAAATCTTCCAAGTAAATATTATTTTCATTTATATATTTCATTCTATCAAGCATAATTAACTTATGTTCATAAATTATTCTAAAAATACGATTATCAATTCCATATTCTTTAAATGGCTGTACACCTTGCTGTAAATAATTTAAATACTCAATAACTTTATCAAAAACCTTTATTCCATATTCAGTATCCCTTAGCGGTTCATCATATCGTTTATACACTTCAAATTCGTTAATGGAATTTAAATAGTTATCTAATAACTTTTCTACTAGCAATATATTAAATTCATAATGACACCTATTATTATATTTTAATAAACAAATTTCATCTGCCCATTCATTATTCTCTTTTATAAGATAATTATTATTATATGCATTTTCAAATTGATTATATGTTAGTTTACTATTCACATATAAACCATCTTGATTATATCCAACTACATAATATTCTTTTTTACTGTTATAACCATACACTAATATATCATGCATAAAGTGTCTATTTTGATAGGAGCCTCTTTCTGGAGTATAAAATTCATCTACTTTAAAATACATATAATATCCAATATTTATATGCTGTTCTATATATTCATGAATATTAACATCCAACTTTGTTAATGTACTCCACCTAGTATTTTCTTTAGTTAAGTAAGGAGATTTAAATGCCTGATTATCGTAAAATGCTAAGAATATGTCACCTGATTTTTTTATATCTTTATGGCAATTTAATTGTATATAATTACTATATAACCACTCATAATATTCTCTTCCGTTTGCTTCTAAAATAGACATTGGATATGCCTCAAAATGATATGTTCTAACCTTAGCTTCTGCCAATGGTAGCACTACTTCTTTCATTTGTTATCCACCTTTCTTTAAAGCTGTATTTTTAAAACTTATATTCAAATTACCCTTTATAAATATTTTGCCATATGATAATAATGAGAAGATTTCTTAAATCCAATAGAGTAATAAAAGTCCATATCAGAAATTACAATTACCCTTTTAGCTCCTAAATCTGCACATCTATTTATAGCTTCATAAATTGCAGCCTTAGCTAATCCCTTTTTTCTATATTTAGGAATAGTTAATACTGGCTCAATATACGCTGTTGTAGTACCTGGTACATACCACATTCCACAATGTGCTGCCCACTCACCTTCTGGTGATTTGACTAAGATTTTCAAATCATCATTCCAATGTGGTTCTCTAAATGGCACTGATTCATATGTGACATCAGCACTTTCTTCTCCTTCATGATCAAAACCTTTATATAATAATTCAGCATATTTATCATAATTTTTTTCATTTTTAAATGTGGTAACGCTAAAACCTTCTGGAAGGGAATAATTATATTTATTATTGGCATCGCACTTTAATTCTAAAATATCCTCAGGCCATCCATCAAAAACAAAACCTTTATCTTTTAAGAATTCAGCTAAAACTTTCTGCTCATCTTTAATGACTGTTTTTATCCAATTTCCTTTTTCGCACCATTTATCAGTTTTAAATGTATCTTTAGCATATTCATACATATCATTATAAAGATGTTCATATCCTGGTTTACATAAAAAATAAACAGGTGGATGTTCAACATCAAATATTACAGTACCTACAACCTCATTATCTTCTTTCCAAACTCCAATTGAATGTAATAATTCAGGGTTTGTGTAATCATGATTTAGCATCCAATCAAGCCTTCCAATATGCCAATTTTCTTGCATTCCTTCTCCTGTGTATCTTTCAAAAAATTCTGAGAGTAATTTATAATTATCCCCAAAACGCTCTCCCTTTGAATAGTTAACAAAATTTATTTTTCCCATAACTCTATATTCCTTTTCAATTTATTTTGGTACTATGTCAAAAAAAAGTACAAATTAAATTCGGATAAATTATATTATTATATTTTTTATAGTTAACATGCATTTTTTATATTTTCTGAGTAATATTTATCTTCATATTCATTTGGCGACAAATATCCACAGTGACTATGTATTCTTACTGTA
>SVCL01000036.1 GCA_015058405.1 Clostridium sp. | reverse complement strand
TTAGATTAACTATATATCTGATGTAATTAGACTCGCTAATCACATCAGATATATTTTTTAGTGCTATAAACATTTGCCTACCACCCGCATAGCAGGTGGTTTTATGTTTCGCATCCGCTCAACAGACTAAAGTCCATAATAAGAAGTCCAGTAGGATGATTGTAATTATCCTACTGGATTTTCTCATGCTAATACAGATTATATATCTAACTTATGAGCTAATTATATAGTTTCATAATCAAATATAATGTGATTTAAATCAAATTTTTATAAAAGTTATTATTTATTTAAATAATTAGTTCGTGAACTCTCAATTTAACAAAATAATTCAGTTCAAGATTAATAATAGCCATTTTAAGGATTTGTATTACCAAAGTCACATGACAAATTGTGGATTCAAAACTACAATAAAGTTAATAAATGATATTTAAGGGAGATATGATTTTATGAATAAGAATATTAAAAAATTTATGAGTAAAACTTTAGCATCAGCTGTTGCAGCTGGATTATTAGTATCAACTGTTGTTTTCACTACACCAGTGTCAGCAGCTACTACTATAGTAAATTCAACTTTTGAATCTGGTACAGATGGTTGGACTAACATGGGAGGCTGTAAAGTACAAAGAGCCGAATGGACTAAACATAATGGAAAAGCAAGTTTATATATAAGTAATAGACAACAAAATTGGAATGGTGCTCTTTATAATTTAAATGGAAAAGTTCAAAATGGTAACACATATGAAGTTTCAGCTTATTGGATGTCATGTGAAATTAACAATAATGAAAATGTTATAATAACTTTAACTTATAAAGATAATGCTGGAAATACTAAATATGAAGCCGTAGCTCAAAATACTGCTTCAGCTCGTCAATGGACAAACATTAAAGGAAGATTTACACTTCCACAAGGTGCTTCACAACCAGCAGTATACTTCCAAACATCACAAAAAACTGGAGATGTATATTTAGATGATATTTCAATTACACAAGTATCAGGTTCACAAACACCAGATACTCCAACACCTACTCCAAATCCTGACCCAAACCCAAACAGAGATCCATATGACGGAGCAGATAAAGACAATTACAATCCACCATATGGTTTTAAATCTTATAAGCAAGGTGTTAAATATGGTTCAGTAAAGCAAGTAAGCTATTATTCTTCAGTAACAAG
This sequence comes from Clostridium sp., assembly GCA_015058405.1. Taxonomy (GTDB): domain Bacteria; phylum Bacillota; class Clostridia; order Clostridiales; family Clostridiaceae; genus Clostridium. Next base: position 2,600 of record SVCL01000036.1, on the reverse strand, counting down.
AAATACACGTAGATGTAATGTAATACTTCCACCAAACTATAATGCATCTAAGAAATATCCTGTACTTTATTTATTACATGGTATAGGTGGAAATGAAAATGAATGGCTTGGAGGAGCTCCAAATGAGATAGTATCTAACCTTATAGCTCAAGGACAAGCTAAAGAAATGATTATAGTAATTCCTAATGTACGTGCTAAATATAATGACAGTGCATCAGGAAATATATATAGTGATGAAAATGTACGAGCATTTAATAACTTTATTAATGACTTACGTTCATGTTTAATGCCTTATATAAATAAGAATTATCCAACATTAACAGATCGTAAGAATACTGCCATTGCAGGTTTATCAATGGGAGGAATGGAATCTTTAAATATTGGATTTGATATGCTTGATACATTTGGATATATAGGTGCATTCTCACCTGCTCCAGGTCTTCCAAGTAAATGTGTTATACCAAATGGTAAGCCAACACCTTACTTTATATCAATAATGAGTGGAAGAAATGATTCAGTTGTTCATAATGTACCAAATGATTATCATAATAAATTAACATCAAATCATGTTAAACATCTATGGTATACAGTTCCTGGAGATCATAACTTTGATGTATGGACTGTAGGTTTATATAATTTTGCTAGAAAGATATTCTAGTTAAAAAACTAAAGATGTTATGGTAACTAAAAAAGTGAATTTATTGTTTGACTCTGGCATACTAGTACCTCAAATTGTAAAAAAAAGTAGACCTAATCTTCAAGTTTTAAGTGAAGATTAGGTCTACTTTGAATATTATATTATCTTAAATTTAGTACAATAGCTTTTGGACGAGACATTGATTCAATAGAATATCTAATTCCTTGAGTACCAATTCCTGAAGATTTTACTCCTAAGAATGGGAAGTGATCTGGACCTCTTTCTGTTTTATTATTTACTTGAACTGTACCAACTTCAAGCTTTTCTGCTATATAGAAAGCATCATTAATTTCTCTCTTTCCACCATAAACAAGTTTTGCACCCTTATCCATAGCATCTTCAATTAAGCTTTGTACAAAGTCTGCTGATTTATTAAGTATAGCTGCTCTTTCATTTAAGTTAATTCTACTCCACTCTATTTGTGCTGATTTTGCACTATGAATTGCTATATCTACCTCTTCTTTAGTCATTGCAGGAACTCTTCCTACTAATGAGTTATTTATTGGTGAATGTATGTCTATAAAGTTTCCTGTTTTACTTTCTATCCATTCTCCATTAACTAAATTTTTATATGTATTATTTTCATTTTTAATTCTATTTATCATTTGTGTATTCTCCTATTCCATCCCTTTATTTTGTAATATCTGCACCAGGTCCAAATAATTCATAATTAATTTGCTCTTTTGTTATTCCAATATCAATTAGATTATGATAAAGACTTTTCATAAAAGGTACTGGACCACAGAAGTAATATTCTCCGTCTTTAGGAAGGTTTTCTTCAATCCATTCCTTTGTCATTCTACCTTTTACGTCGTAATGAACTCCACATTTTTCTGAGTCTTCTGGTCTTGTATAGAAAATTGTAGTTTTCATGTCTTTAGTTTTCTTAAGTTCTTCAATTTCTTCTATGAAGCTATGGGATTTTCTATTTGGAATGCTATATATGAAGTAAATATCTCTTTTATTTGCTGGACAATCATATGCCATTGTAAGCATTGGTGTAACTCCAATTCCTCCACCTAGTAGTACTAGTGGTTTGTCGCTATCCTTAAGTACAAATTTACCCATTGGCATTGAGATTTCTAAATGATCACCTTCATTTATTTCATCACATAATCTTTTGCTGATATCACCTTCTGGTTCTCTTTTTACGCTTATTCTGTAGTAATCATCATTATGATTTTTTGATAATGTGTATTGTCTTGCTTTTGAATAAGTTCCATCTGCATTTTTTATTTTAACTGCAATAAATTGTCCTGCTATGAATTCAGGCATTTTGCTATTGTCATCAAAGTTTAGGTAAAATGATTTTACATTTTCATCTTCTTGTACTATTTTAAATACTGTACATTCTTTAAAACCCTTCCATGAGGTACTGTTTGCTTTTGTATTCATCTATTTAACTCACTCCTAACTGTGTGTTCTTTTGTTTTTCTGATTTATGAGTTCATTATATAGGATACTCAAAATCAAAAATATGATTCTGGTCAAATTTCGAAGAAATTTTATAGGAGTTAGATTTTATGGTAACTAAAAAAAGTGAATTTACAATAAGCTTTCTAGTTCTTTTTTTGCATCTCCTTCCAAGATTCCTCCATGATAGCAGATTATTTTTTGTATATCGTAGTTTAGTAGTTTTTTTATGGAGTTTTTGTTTTCTTCGCTATCATAGTTATACATATCATCTGTTAATTTTAGTTTTCCGTCTTTTAGTCCTATGGTGTCTCCTGATATCAGGATTTTGTATTTGTTTAGGTAAAGGTATAAATGCTAAGATAACAATGTACAGAACATCCAATATTTTTAGGTATAGTACAAAGTAATATTTACCAAAGTATTAATGGTGATGAAAATGATATATAAAAAAACTATTAATACTATGGTAGATATACAAACAGTTAAG
>SVCL01000035.1 GCA_015058405.1 Clostridium sp. | reverse complement strand
CCTTAAGGATGATTTACTATTCTTAAAAGAATAATATCCATTTCTTGAAACGCCTAATATTCTAAGCACTCCGCTGACATTAAGTCGGCGTTTCTTATCTTTAACTGCTAGGTTTTCTGCTTTCGCAGTTTCGATAAATATAGCTTGTGTCATTTTCCCAGAATGCTTATGGCTTTTTTGGCTCTGCCCGCCTTTGGTGTAATATTTCAAGGGCATCTTTCGTATCTTTCAATTCTTTTCTTAATTTTGCATTTTCTTTAAATTCCTTATTATACTGTTTACTCATTTCAATTCATCCAATTCATCATATCTTCATTATAACTCTTTTTGAGAAATATCCACTTTTAACTTGTACTATTTATATTCTAGCTCCATTTTTGTTATTTTATGAGATAAAAAAGATATAAATGAAGGAATTTACATGATAAAGTGCTTAAAATTTTTTTTGCAACGATTATATTGAGGAATTTTTGATAAAGTGGAAAAAGTATTTACAAATAGATAATTATGTAGTAAAATAACAAATGCTGAAATATTTGGAAAAATAAACAAAATATAGTTAGCGGAGGATGATAATTTTGGGAAAAATGTTGGTAAGTTTATATGAAAATTGGGATTATATAAAAATTATTTTGGGTTATGTGGTGAGTCTGGTTTTATTTGTATTAGCGATTAAGAAAAACAATAGCACTTATAAAATAATGTCCATTATTTTAGTAATACTTTTTACGTTATTTCTTATTTCGAAAAAATTAAATTTATAAATTTTGCAAATGACTATGATAATAAATTGATACATTCAAGGTATATTAAATAAAAAGAGGAATATAAAATGGTATATTGGTTAGCAGCTTTAGGAGTTAGTTCGGATATTATTCAAAATGTAATTGACATGGTAAATGCTGGTCTTTCAGTAGCGTCAGTATTGTCATTTCTATCAACACTAGGATTAGGTGCAGGACTTTTAGCAGCACTAAAAGGAATAGCAAAGAAAAAGGGCGTTCAAGCAATCGCAGCATAATATATTTTAGTTTAAAAATAGACGGAATAGTTTGATAAAAGATATAAGATGTATAAGATATAATCTTATACATCTTGAAATAGTTTTGAGTTATTTTAAAAATATGTAATTTATAGTTAATATATTTTGAATGTATCAAATTGTTATCAGAAATAATGTAGGAGGAAGTATGCAATTATATTATATTATAAAATACTTTAAATATATGATTATGCTACGGCTAAGAAGAAGGTGCTCTTCGCTTGAGAAGATTTTAAAAAAATTTTCACTTCATATATCATATAAAGAGTTACTAATAATATTATTAGTAAAATATATTATAGAAGTATGCTCTTTATCATCAGTTGTATATTTTATAATAAAAGATAATAAGGAAATGGCAAAACAATTTATATTTCCATTTGCAATTATATATTTAATTATATATACTATTAATTCTTTTGTAAACAATTATAATAAAATTATAAAGCCCGAAAATGAGGAGTTTCTGAAAATATTTCCTATCAGTGAATTAAAAAGAAATATTATAATTTACACTAATGCTTTTATATTTTGTATATTTGAATCCTTTATAAAAAAAATATTACAAATATTAATGCCATTTGTATTTATTTTTGAAAGAATATCTATAGTGGGAATACTACTAGGAATAACTTTTTTATTAGTTGTTTCTATTTTAATTGCTATAATTATTATTTTACTGAAATTTGCAATAAATAGAGGAAAAGTTAGTATAATAAATACAAGTATCTACATAGTTATCTCTGCATGTATATATAAATTAACAAGTTCAGTAATAAATCAACTAATAATAATTCTAAACACTTTCCCATTTGATTCATTGAAGAGTAATAATGAAAAACAAGTGGATATTTGGGTGAATTATGTATATGATATAAGCAATAGACATATCAATTATTTTATTAATGAATATTTAAATAAAAAATATTATTTTATATCAATTATTAGAGATATGATACAAGGAAAAGGTTTAGCATATAATATTATGATTTTATTGGGATATATAATCATAATTGCTAGTATGACATTAATGGGGATATTTTTATATAAAAGTGTAAAAAATAAATTTCTCAAAAAGCAAGACATTATTTCAATTTGGGTAAAATTTATAAAAAAAATATCAAATTTGTTTGTAGAAAAGTTTATGTATGAAGATATAAGTATTTGTAAGTTGATATATAAAGATTTAAATATATTTAATCTAAATAGGAAAATTGTGAATTCAAAATTTTTTGATATATTTGGTGGAATACAAATATGGATATTTATAGGAAGTATTGTGGGAATTCAAAAAGGTCTTACATATATTGAAGACGGATTTTATATAAAATATTTTCATAGTATCATGATTTTATTTGTACCTTTATTTATATTAATTGGTTTTCAAGAAAAAATTAAAGAAGATTTCAAATTCATTTTTCTAGTAGATGGTGAAAATAAAAATATAAATTTATTTAAAGTAGTTGGGTATCCAATAAAATATCTTTATAAAGAAAAGTTATATTTATTTTTTTTCTTTAGTATTCCAATATATATTATATTTTTTCTTATTTATATAGTTTTTTTACATTGTGATATATATGAGTTAATAGTTTTATTTCTTAATTTAATATTTATTTATTATTTCGGAACATCTTTTCAATTGATTGGTTTGGAACTAGAATATAAATAGTACAAGTTAAAAGTGGATATTTCTCAAAAAGAGTTATAATGAAGATATGATGAATTGGAGGAATTGAAATGAGTAAACAGTATGATAAGGAATTTAAAGAAAATGCAAAATTAAGAAAAGAATTGAAAGATACGAAAGATGCCCT
>SVCL01000034.1 GCA_015058405.1 Clostridium sp. | reverse complement strand
GCTCCTTAATATATTCTCTTAATAATTCTTTCGACACGTTTCCCATACAAAAAACTCCTTCTTGCAATAATTTGTTATTTTGATTATTGCCAAGAAGAAGCTATTTTTATTCTATTTACACAAAATTTTTTATACGGCCTGAAAAAGTATTGTTAGGAGTTTATATTTCTAGCAATACTTTTTTATTTATATATGATAAGTTCTATACTTCCCACCAAAACCACACTTCTTATCTAAAACCTCAAAAAATACCTCTAGAAATAGACTAAGTTTTTTACTCATCTATCCTAGAGGTAATATATAATTCTTTATAAATTAAAACATACTTTCTTGAAGTACTTCTATCTTTTTACCAGTTAAAGGATCATAACCTAGCTGTTCAGTATCTGCAGTAGACTTAAAGCTTGAAACAATAATATTTTCATGACCTTTTCCAGGTTTCTTTTCTAATAAATATCTTACATTAAAGCAGTTAGAAAGTTGAGTTTTAATCTCATATCCAAATGCCCATAACTGTACATTATTTTCCTTTAACAGCTTAAGTATTGGCAGCCATATAATTTCAGAAGTTGTTCCTGAGAATGGGTTATCTAATATTATTACCTTCTTACTGTTATCTTGTGATGTATTATATAACTTTCTTAAGTAACTAATTAAACAAATAAGAACTGAAATATACATACCATTAGTTTGTCCCTTAGAACCATAAGCTCTATCCCATGAAAGCCAAGTGTTAAGTTCCATATTATCTATATCTTCTAATTTATATATTTGAAGTGAACTTGCTTTTATAGGTTTAATTATTTGTCTAAATAGATTTTCTATAGTTAAACCTTTGGCTATTTCTAATCTTCTTTCATTTTCATCTTCACATTTAACTGATTCATTAATTAAATTTTCAATATAGTTTTTCATCTTTTCTTTAGCTATATCATCTTCTAACTTACTAAGGTTAACTCTAATCATTTCTTGTCTCTTATCATTTATATCTATAACAGATAAATCAGCTAATTTCTTAATGTCCCTTAATATATTCTCACTTTGTTGGATACATAAGGTAACAAACTTATCCTCTTGAATTTCTAGAGATTTTATGTTGTCATCTAGTGTTACTTGCTCTTGTTTTACTAAGTTTAAAATACATTCTTCTGTATCTTCTTCATCTCCAACTAAAGTCTTTATAAGATTATTTAAATCTTCATAGTTATTTGGTAAGTTCTTTAATTCTTCAAGGATTTCTTTAAAGTCACTCATGTATTCAATAAGCTTTTCACCATCTTTAAGTTTATTGTTATAACTTATTTTCTTGTTACTTAAAGAATGTTTAATTAAAACTAATTCACTTTGAATTTCTTTAAAACCTCGAATATTTTCTAAAGGCTCCTTGTCTATTTTAATATCCACATCAATGTCTTTTTCTATATAGAAGAATTCATTTCTTAAGTCTTTGTTACTATCTAAATCATTTAATAACTTGTACTTTTTATCTCTTAATTCACTTATTTTCTTAATAGAAACGACTATATGTTTATTAACTTCACTTATCTTTTCTGTAATATCGCTACCAGCTATAAACTTCTCTACTTGAGGTTTAACTTGGCTGTACTTTATTAATTCTTGTTTTTCAAGCTCAGCATTCTTATCTTCAAATTTATCAGTTAATGAACGAATAGTTCTTCTGTATTCTTCTAAAGATTCCTTTTCTTTCTCTAATTCTTTAGTAAGTACATTAATTCTAGATTGCATTTCATCTATAATTTCTTTTGAATTTTCAACAAAGTCTAAAGTTACATGCTTTAACTCCTCTAATGATACACCTTCTTGTGCAATATCATTTTTAGCTCTTTCAATTCTCTTTGTACATGCTGCAATTTCTTCTTCTAACTTCTTAAAGTCACTACTTACTCCATTTAACTTTTCAGTTACAGCCTTAAGTTCACCAGATAATATTGTGTATTCATCTTCACTTATTACTGCTTCTTCATTAACTTCTACATAATCTATCTTTGCAAATTCTTCTTTTAAGTTTTCTAAAGATTTATCAAGCTTTATACTTCTATCTTTATTACGATTTTCTTTGAACTTATAAACTTCTAATAAACCTTCTTCTACTTCTAGCTTTTCTAAAATGACTTTCTTTTCTTGTTCTGCTAATTCTGTATCTTCCTTAACTTTAACTTGTCTAGAGTTTAATTCTATGTATCTGTCTAGCTTATTTAATTGTCTATTGAAGATTTCTATATCTTTAGCTAAAGTTTTAAGTTCTTCCTTACTCTTAATTATGTTTTCATCAATTGTATTCTTTAAGTTACTATTTTCAATTATAGATTCTTCTTTTTTGATTATATCAATTTCAAGTTTTCCAACTTCAGCTGCAAGTATTTCTACATACTCTCTTCCTTCGAAGCTCTTTACTATTTTAGAAACTTCTTCTATGTTAGTAATAGAATTTTCAAGTTTTCTTCTTTCATGTCTTAATTCAATTAACTCTTCTTCTTTAAGATTTCTAGCTCTTTCTCTCTCATCTTCATCTATAAAATAGCTAATATCCTTATTAGTGAAGGTTACCCCTTGTGGCATTAAAACAACATTTTTCAAAGAATCCCTATCTATTATTGGAATAGCTGATCCAAAGTAATCTTTTAGTATATCTTTATTTAAAGCAAACTTTTTATAATCACTATTATTTAAAAGAATACTATATGGAATTAATTCATTTAAAGAGATAAGTTCTTTTCTTTCATTTAAACTTAAGGTTTCTAATAAATCATGTCCTAGAACAGCTTCAGGATAATTAGCTTTTAAAATATCAAATACTATTTTTGTATCATTACTTAAAGCTATAGTATTACTTTCTAAGTGTTTTAAGATTTCCTTGGCATCTATAATTTTTAAATCTATATTTCTTTTGTCCTTTAATAGTCTTTGAGTTTCAGCATCTATACTTTTAGCTAATTCTTCAAGATTAATAGAATCATATATATTCATTTGTTCTTCTATTATAGAATACTTTTCACGAGCTTTAGAAAGTTCACTATTCTTTTCCTTAAGATTTTGCTCTACTGCCATCTTACTAACTTTTAATTCATTTATTATTGTAAGAGTATTCATTACATCCTTTTGAAGTTTTGGCTCATTAGTTTCTAGCTCTTCTTTATTGATTTTAGCTTTTTCAAGTTTAGCTTCTATAAGCTTCTTTGCTTTTTTATCCTTTGATGTACCTTCTAAACACTCAAAATCGGATATTTGCATATTTATTTTTATATTTTTTTCTTCTTCTGCATATCTTTCAAGATCCTTATTTAAGCTCATAATTGAACTTCTAAGAGTTACTACTTCATCAGTATGATTTTTCATTTCAACTTCTAAAGATGCAAGCTCTGAAGTAATAACTTTTCTTTCCTCTTCTAAAGAATTTATCTTAAAGTTTAGATAATTTTTAACACTTTGACCTAATGAATTTCTATTATCTATTAAGTCTTTGTTACTTAGCTCAATAACTTCTTTTTCTTTAATATACTTTGCTCTAGAAGCTTCATCTTGTAATATTGATAAATAAGTATTTTCCTTCTTCTTTATAGCAAGTTTCTTAGATTCATCTTTATATACATTACTAAGTTCTTCTACCTTTTTGGATTGTACTTTTTCCGCCTTCTTATTAGTATTTAAGTCTTTTTCAACAGAATATATTTCAAGAGCTTTATTTCTTATTTCATTATCTCTTAAAGACTTTTCTTCCTTTTTTAGTTCTGCATCAACCTCGATTTGATGTTTTCTAAGTTCTTCAATTTTTTTATCCAAAAACTTTATAGTTTTCTTAATTTCTATGTAAATATTATCTCTCTCAACATATCTATCTTTTATTATGTTAAGTTCTCTTGATAAAAGCTCTATGAAATTAACTATTTTATTGTATTCTTGAGATTGACTCTTTTTCTTTATAAGGTCATTCATAAGCTCTCTTATATTTAAAAGGTCCTGTGCAAGCTCTTCGCTGCCTCTATAATCAATATCTTCCCTATTAGCATTACATTCTTCTATTTTAGGAATTAAGAATTTTAATATGAACTTTTCACTAGTTGGGTATGATCTTAAATATGTAGCTACATACTTTTCATCAGCATTAATTCCTCTAATTAATTCCCACTCTGCATTAGTTATATTAAAACTTGCTAGTCTCTTTTTATAAGCTCTTGCTTTTTCCTCTATCTCTACATAGTATCCATTAGACTTTATGTTTCTAAGATATTTCTTTAAATCATGATATGACATTCTAGATACATTTCCATCTTCATCTTTTTCTGTTAAAGGAAGATTAAATATATCATTATCATTTGAATCATTATATAAACAAATGTAAGAAAATCTATCAAAGTCGCCAAGGTTAGACTCTCCTTCACTGTCTGTAGCTTTATTAGGTCTAGCTGCACAAAATCCTGCTAAAAGATATTTATAGCCCATTCCTTCATCTAACTTCCACTCTGTTAAACAATGAACTACTTTATTCTTATTAGCTGGTTCAAATACGGCCTTGAAATCCCAGTCCTTTTGCCATGTACTATTGGGAATAATAGTTTGTCCTATACATTGTATTAAGAAACTTTTACCTCCACCATTAACCATGTCTAGTACTATGTCTTCTCCAAGAGAATTAATCTTTAAATCCTCAAAGCATTGTTTCCCGTTATTAAAACTTGCTATAGCTCTAACTCTATTTAAACTAGGCATTATAGTTCTCCTTTACTATTTTCTATTTCTTCATCAAGTAACTTTTGTAGTACTGTTTTAGTTTCTGCATCATCAAAGAATCTTTCTATTATAGATTCAAACTTTGAAGTAATACTATATCTATTAGTAAATTCATCTTTATCCATATATTCATTTTCCACTAAGAAAAATAATATTCTATTAATTAATGAAAGTCTTGTTTTACCTCTTTTTTCATTAAAATCAACAGTTTCCTTGTTCTTATTATTTGATTCTATAAGTTCTGTACTCCAGTAATTATACATAGCTTTAAATGTGTGATCTTCATTAGTTTCAATTAATGAATCATTGCTTGAAATTGCAGCAAGCTTCTTTTCTACTGTATTTAATAAACTCATAGAAGTAATGTATTCTACTTGAGTCTTATAATTACTTTGTATATAAAAACTTGATATTATAGAGTAAATTATAAAATATCCTAGATACAATTCCTTATTGCTCTTAATTCCAAGTTTATTTCTTAACTCATCATTAGTGTAGCCAAATACTTTATTATTTGCTTTAGCAATAACAAAGGCTCCTTCTCTATCTGTAACATATAATTCTAAATCATGCATGTTCACTATTTCGTGTAATTCTTCATTAACTATGGAATTAGTTAATAATGCTCTATATAAATCTTTGTTATTCTTATTATTTACCTTAATTCCTCTAATTAAATAAGAAAAAATCTCAAGGGCTGTTTTAGTATTTGAGTCCATCTTATCACCTTAAACCTTTCTTACTATTACATTTGTTATTTTAAATCCAGGCAATATTTCTACTGAAGAATCTTCAATAGCTTCTACCTTTATTTTATAATCTTCAATTCTTTCTGAAGTAACAACTTGCATAGCTTCTTCTAAAGAACTATAGCCTTCATCATCATTTTTAGTACTACTTGATAAAACATCCTTACTATTACTTCTTAGAAAATCCATTATAAGTCCAACAAAATCAGGATTCTTAAATAGTTTATCCTTTGTACTTTCATTTGCCTTATTTATTATTTTTTCTAAGGTAAAGGAGTCTTTATTTATTAATATGTCATAAAAATAGTTAATTATAATTATATAATTATTTAATACTCTTTCTCTAATACTTCTATTAAACTCATCTGTATTTATATAAGCATCCTTACTTTTATCATTTAAACCATCCTCATTAACACTGCTATATTCAAAGTCAAGCATTTCATTTAGCTTATTTAATGAAAAACTTTTCTTTATGTTAAGTGGAAAGAAAGGCATAACCACATATTCTAAAGATTTTGCACTTCCAATTTGACTTATCTTATCTAAATATGTATTAAAATCAAATGTTGGTCTTAATAAGTTTACTTTTTTCTTTTTTAGAATCTCATTTGATTTCTTAGAAAGTATAACTATTTTACCAAGTAATCTTTGATGTAATTCAACGGTCTTATTAAGCTCCTTGTCCATTTCATCAAGACATTTAAGAGCCGATAACTCTTTTTCACTTAAGCTTGACTTAGAAACTTTTAAAGCATAACCTTCTCTTAGTATTCTTATTTGATTCATAGTTTCTATAAAAAGCTCTTCCTCTTCCTTTTGATGTCTATCTGCCATGCTTCTATATTCTAAAAATGCATTATATCCGAACTTGCCTCCATATAATAAAGATCTTTCTACTTCATCTACTTTACTAATTTGCTTTATAACTTCTGCATTAACATTAGTAAGAGAAATTAATGCACTTTCATATTCATTATGTTCTACAAGCTTCTTTAATATAAGTAAACTTATAGATATTTTACTTTCTTCACCAAACTCTTTAGTCTCTAAAAAGAAATCAATAGCTGAAGGAGTGAGTTCATATATCTTTTTACCAGAATCAGTAGCTTTACTAATTATGTATTTTACATTATGTTTGCCTTTCAGAAACTTTGGGAAACTAATATCAAAGCCTTTCCCCTCTATATTTTGAATAATATCTATAGTATCATTTGTAAACTTATATAATGTTTCTCCTTCTAATTTTATTTTGTAAGTTTTATCTACAAACATTTGTAAGAAATCTTTTATGTTTAAAAACTGAATTTGATGACCTTTTAGTTTTCCTTCATAAAATAAAAATGAAATCAAAGCCATACATACTTCAGAAGCATTAATATTTTTGTATTCTTCATTATTATATTTATTATTAGTTATTTTAAAAAATGGATAATATTTGATTAATGCTTTTAATCTTTTCTGCATTTCATTTTGAGTAACATTCAATGTCTTTATGTAATTTTCATTCATTTCTATACACCTTTCTAATTACTATTACATTAAGCAATAACAACTCATTATAACATCTTTATTTTAAGACTTTTCATACAATCCCTTATTTATTTAAAGATTTTTATCTAATTTCATTCTATAAATCAAATAAGCACATGAACCTTTCATAATGCTGGTTACGCATATACTTATCCAAACACCATTTATTCCAAAAGGTTTTATTAATAATAGAGCTAATGGAATTCTAAGAGCAGTAAATGTGATACTTATCTTAGCAGGAATTTTAGGCATACCAATACCAGTGAATAAACCATTAGATATCATTTCTACTGCACTAAAGCATTGAGAATAAGCCACTACCTTTAAATAAGAAATAGCTATATTTATGGTTGTTTCATCATTTATAAATAACTTAATTATTTGTCTATTAAATATTAAGAACATTACTGCCATAACTATAGAATAAGTTATTCCTATTATTAATGCACTATTATAGCCTTTCTTTATTCGTTTATATTCACCTGCTCCATAATTTTGCCCTGTAAAGCTTGAAACTGCTGAGTTAAAACCTCCAATTACCATGTAAGCAACAGACTCTATCTGAGCTCCTACTTTCTGAGCAGCTATTGCGTCAGAACCAAAAGATGCTACAATCTTAGCTAACATAATATTAATTATTGTAAATAAAACTCTTTGTAGTGCCATTGGAAAGCCTAATCTTATTATCTCAGTAATCTTTTCTATAGTAATTGGTATTCCTCGTTTGTATGATAATATTTCATTTGAAGAAATTCTAAATAAAATAAACATTACAATATTAGCTATTAATGTACTAACAGCAGCACCAATTACTCCAAACTTAAATGTATAAATACATAGTGGATCTAGTACTATATTTAAAATAACACCAACTGCATTAATCTTTAATGCTAACTTATTATTACCAAAGCTTCCCAATATTCTAGTGTATAACATATTAAAAAATGCAAATATCAATATAGGAGCATGTATTATTAAATAGTAATATCCGTCTCTCTCAACTATAGGATTTTTTATATTCAAAAAGTCTATGAAGTTATCACCAAAGACTATTAATATAAGTCCAAACAAAATACCAATGGTGGTATTTATTATTATTCCTGAGTTTATATATTCTGTAACAGCTCTTGAATCTTTTTTTCCAATGGAATGAGCTACTTTAATTCCAGTACCAATTACAGCTATAGCATTTATAGCATTACCTATGTTTATGTAAAGACTTGAAGAACCAATACTAGCCACTGCATTACTTCCAAGCTTACCTACCCACATCATATCAATTAAATTATATGTAAACTGTAATAGTGAACTTCCCATTATAGGTAAAGCTAGGGCTATAAGAACTGATATAACATTTCCTTTTGTTAAATCTACTTTTTTCATATTTATTCCTTATTCTATACAATTATTTTTTATTCTTATGACTAAATCTTTAATCTTCTCCTCTATCAATTTTGCTGTTTTTATAAATTCATTATCATCTTTTCCTTTTTATCGATATGATGTATTATAGATTACACATGGAAATTTTTCAATATATATATAAATAAACATTATTTCGTTTTTATAAACATTATTTCATTTCTTGAAATTATCTTTTTATCATTCCTAGCTATAATATCTATGTTTTACGACATAAAATGTGTTTTATACTATAATTTATTGTTTTATTAAAATTTCAAGTGCTATAATTCAAATGTAAATTTATGCATAAATTAAATATATTTTGTGAAAGGAAGATAAGAATGAAAAAACGTACATTATTAATGTTACTTTTTATGATTTTTATGTCTCTTGTTTTTTCAAAAAGTGATTCAGTCTCTGCTGCTGTAGATGAAACTCATCCAGGTTTTAGAGTTGAAGGTAGATTTCTTTATGATAATCAAGATGAAAAAACAATACTTTATGGTATTAATAAGATGGTTGTATGGCAAGACAAAGATGGTGATCCATCATTTTCTGAAATTGCAAAGACAGGTGCAAACTGTGTAAGAATAGTTTGGACAATGAAGGATGGTACTCAAGAGGAATTAGATACAGCTATTAAAAATTGTCGTGCAGAACACATGATTCCAATTATTGAACTTCATGATGCTACTGGTGAATTTGATAAGTTACCAAGTCTTGTTGATTGGTGGACTGATCCTAAAACTGTGGAAGTTATTAAGAAACATCAAGAATATTTAATAATTAACATAGGTAATGAAATAGGTAATACAAATGTTTCTGATGCTACATTTACTAAAGGTTATATTGATGCTGTTACTAAGATGAGAGAAGCTGGTATTCACGTTCCTCTAATGATTGATCCATCTTCATGGGGACAAGACATAAATAAGGTACAAGCTTGTGGACCTGAGATATTAAAAGCTGATCCAGATTCAAATCTTATATTCTCACCTCATTTATGGTGGCCATATATGTATGGACATACTGAACAAGAAGTAATTGATGAACTTACTGAATCAGTTAATATGAACTTACCAATTGTTATAGGTGAATTTGCTAACCAATGGGAAGAAACTTCTCAAGGTCAAATTCCATACAAAACAATTATGGAATATTGTGCAAAATATGAAATAGGATATTTAATTTGGTCATGGGGTCCTGGTAACAATCCACAAAAGTTCTTAGACATGACTACAGATGGTACATTTGATACAATGCAAGATTGGGCAAAGGAAATGGTTTTTGATAGTCCTTATGCTTTATCAAAACTTGCAGTAAGACCAGTATCAATGCTTACAGGTATGCCAGCTCAAATGCCAGCAAAACCACTTCCTTCTGGAAACCTTGCTCAAGGTAAAAAGGTAGTTTCATCTTCTAGAGAAAGTATTCTATATGATGGCAATAATATAACAGATGGAAACTTAAGCACACGTTGGGCTTCAAGTTCTAATGAACAAACAGGATGGGTTTATGTAGATTTAGGTGCAACAAAGAATATTAATGAAGTACTTATTAACTGGGAAAATGCTTATGCTACTCAATACAAAATACAAGTTTCTAATGATGCTACTACATGGAAAGATGTATTTACTACATTTAATGGACTTGGAGGTAATATATCAATACCTGTTACTGCTTCTGGCCGTTATGTAAGGATATATTGTACTCAAAAGTTCTATTATTCATGGGGATATTCTATATTTGAATTAGGTGTATATGGACCTGACTCTAAGCTTTCTGCTTCTGTTTCTCCTACTGCAATGGTTTTTGATAAGAATGTAGAAAAACAAGAAGATTTAGAATTCACTTTAGATTCTAAGGATAATACTTTAACTTCTATTGTTAATGGTGATGCTACTTTAGTAGAAGGTACTGATTATATTGTTGATGGAGATAAGTTAACTATAACTAAAGAATATCTTAATACTTTAGAAAAAGGTAGTTATAAGTTTACACTAGTTTATGATGAAGGTGTAAATCCAGTAATTAACGTTGCAATAGGTAATACTGCTCCACTACCCTATTTACGTCCATGTAAGGTTGAATTTAATAAGAAAGTTGGTTCATCTAAAGATATTACAGTAACTTTAGGTAAGAGCTGCAGCAAGCTTACAGGTATTTTAAATGGTGAAACTGTTTTAGTAGAAGGTACTGACTATACTGTAGAAGATAATGAAGTAACTATCTCAAAAGATTACTTAATGACAATTCCATTAAGTACTATAAAGTTAACTTTCACTTTTGAAGATAACCAAACTCTAAGCTTAATTACAGTAATAACTGATACATCTGAAAGTTCAGTAATTACTTTAAAAGAAGCTAAATTTGAAAAGCAAGATCAAGCTGATATAGTTGTTCCAATTCTTTTAAATGGTAATACTTTAAAGAGTATAGTTAATGGTGATTATACTTTAGAAGAAGGTAAAGATTATACTATTAAAGATGGTACAGTTATTATTTCTAAAGAATATTTAGCTAGCTTATCTGTAGGTGAAACTGAATTAACATTCGTATTTAGTGCTGGTAAAGATTCTATTTTACCAATAAAGGTAACTAATACTCTTCCAAATTCAGTAGTTACTCCAGGTTTAGTTACTTATGATATTGCCGCACCTGAAGAGGTTAAGGTAACTTTAACTCTTAACGGAAATACTTTAGATAAGATAACTAATGGTAACTATGTGTTAGTAGAAGGTGAAGATTACACTGTAGAAGAAAATGTAGTTACTATAAGTGAAAAATATCTTGCAACTTTAAAGAATGGTACTACTAAGTTGACTTTTGTATTTAGTGGTGGAGAAAATCAAATACTTGCTATAAAAGTTACTGACTCCTCAAAGGTTCCTGCTAATACTGATATAGAAGTTACATTTAGTAATTGTTGTTCACAAGAAATAGCAAATGGAATTACTCCAAGATTTAAAATTACTAATAAAAGTTCAGAAGCACTTGATTTATCTAACTTAAAATTACGTTATTACTTCACTACTGATGGTAATGAAGAAAACTGTTTCTGGTGTGATTGGTCATCAGTTGGAGGCTCAAATGTAAAAGGTGAATTTGTAAAAATGGCTGAACCAACTGAAACTGCAGATTGTTATTTAGAAATAAGCTTCTCAGAAGACACTGAAAAACTAGCACCAAATGCTTCTGCTTATGTTCAATGTAGATTCTCTAAATCTAACTGGGCAAGCTATAATCAAAAGAATGATTATTCTTATGAAAAGACATCAGACTATGATTATAAAGTATTTGACAAAATAACTACTTATTATAACAATAGCTTAATTTTAGGTGTAGAACCTTAAAGTTAATGAATAAGAAGTGTTTTTAGTGGTTTGTATGCTGCTAATTGCACTTCTTTTTTATTTATCTTATACAATAATTATAATTTTTATATTTAATGTTCTTTTCAAGATAAATGTTGTTAAGTTTTTTATGCACCTACACATTCAATTTTCTTAAAGACATCACCAATAATCAATTCTTTCAAAAAGCTTATATTAGAAAATTTCTTTTTTAAATTGAAAATAATGAACCAACAAAAATATTCTTTTAGATATTTGCTGGCAACTCCATAAAAAGGCTTAAACCATAATTTGCGTATTAAATTAAAGTTTGATATAAAGCTATCTTCTTCCTTAGAAATGGTATTATTTTCTTTATTATGTTTTTGTGCAATGGCATAAATGTATCTATCTAAATAAGGGATGATAATAGAACTTGAATCTATTTTACTATATATCTTTTCATTGAATTTTTTAATATCCCATCTCTTTTTACATATTGGTAAACATAAAATAGAATCTTCCGCCCCTTTAGCTGACACAATAAAAATCTTTTCACGCACATCTGTATCAATATGTTTATTCCCCTTAAAATTTTCTTTTGTTGAAGTCTTAATCATATGTATATTTCCTATTAACCTCTTAGGAATTTCATTAAAAGTCATTGCATAAAGCACTTTATGCCTCCAGTAAAAAGCTGTGTTAATACTTATATCTAATTTTTCAGCACAATATTTTAATGTCTTTTTCTCTAACATATATTCTATAAATTTTATCCAGTCACTAGCATCTTTCTTTGAATAGCTCCATATAGAATTTGTGGCAAGTGAAAATGTTTTACCACAATCCTTGCAACGATATCTTTGAATTCCTTTATAACATCCATATTTTATAAAATGTTTCTTTCCACACTTAGGACAAGCTTTGATATGTCTCTTCCTTTCAGCAAAAATACTAGGTTTTAATATTTCATTAATATATTTATTTAGATTATCTAACTTATTATCTATTTCTATCATTAACTGTCACCTCTTTTAAAATCCTTGACAAAATGATAACTTTCTAATCATCAACAACATTTTTCTTTAAAAGAAATGTATATGTAACATTAACATAAAATATATAACACCTTTTCAGAACTCAAAAAAGAAGCCTGTCTCAGCTCATTTACATAGCTAAAATAGACTTCTTAAATCTTCTAAAGTCCAAAAGTAGATAATTTATATTGAGCAAAATACTCTACAGGACTTTTACATGTATCATAATATTCAGTTGAAACTGATTCATATAAAACATATGCATAAGATGGCCCTAGAACTACACCTTCAGACATTGGTGGTAACACTTCAGTTTTTTTATTTGATTTAGTTTTTGTACTTTGATCCCAAGTATAAGAATACATCTTAGAATCTTTATCTCTACCATAAGATGTAGAGATTAACATATTATTTCCCCTAACTGAAATACCCTGTGTTTTCAAAGGTACAGATATTTCAAATTGATAAGGCAATGTTGGATTAGTAGATTTCTTATTATTTACTTTATAACATCTTGCAAATGATTTTAATGGATTAAGCGTTTCAAATTGAGCAACCCAAAGACAATCATTTTTAACATCATAACATAATGTAGATGCACTATAACTTAATGATACTTCTCTAAGATAACTTTTAAGTTCTAACACAGTATTTTTACAATCCTTTATTTTAGAATATTTAAAACATCCTAAACCTTCACCTTTTGCAACCCATACATTTCCTTCCCTATCGCAATCATAAGCAACTCCACCTACATGAGCTTTACTTGGTAACTTGATTGTCCCAAAATAACTTTTATCACTTTCATTAAAAACATAAATAACTGAATTGTGTTTATTATCTTTACAATAAGCAGTTATAAGTAAATAATCCCCTGCAAAACAAATCCCTTGCGGTACCATATCAGAACAGCCACCAGACTTACTTGCATTACGTACTAATTTATATATATTATAAGTGTTTGTTGGTGTAGGATAAGTTGCTGCATTTACACTAATAGAACAATTAATTAAACATAATCCTAGACTTAAACAAAATAAAGTAATAAATGCAGTTAACTTATTTAATATTTTTTTCATTATAATCCCCTCTTTCTTCTGGTGTTATTTGTTAATTTTACAATAGTATCACATAGAAATCAAAAACTTTTTTCTATTAATTAGGAATAAGTTCTTTTACATCTTCTCTACTATTAATAGATTCTATATAATTTAAAATCTCTTTATTAGTACTATTATTTATTGTCATTGATTGACTTGTACACATTTCGCAATTAAGAGGACATTCACCACATACATCAATTCCAATAGTTTTATCATTATAAAAGTATGAAATGAATTTTTCGAGCATATCTAACCCCATATTACCTTGACTCCAGCTAGTTGCAGCATACTTTTCTGATAAAACATCTTTATCTATAGATATGTAAATACTATACTCTTTTTTCAAAAGTTCTATTTCTTCTAGTTTTTCTTTAAAGTTTTTATCACCTTCATATATTGGAATAATTTTATCGTTTAGAGATGTATAAGAAGATTTTGGTGGTCCTATTAAAACAACCTTTTTTAAATAAGAATTTTTTGATATTACATCATGTATCCAAGATCCACAGGATAAAATGTCACCAAAGGCAGGTTCTTGCATATCCGTATGATTATCCATTACTACTAGTATAAAAGGTTTCTTTATTTTTTCTAACCAAAAGCTACTTACATAATGATAGTTACCTGAATCTATGAAATGTACCCCTTCCACATCAAATGAAGAAATATATTTTCTTATAATAGAAGCAGTTTCATTATCACAATAACAGTTTGTCCCCTCAACTTCAGAAAAGTTTATAATTCTAAAATCTTCATCTTTGTAGAAATTTTCATATTCATATACATGAGAAAAATTCATGAGTAAAATATTGTTTTTCATAATATTGATACCTCCCCCACATTTTGTATCCATATTTATACTTTTACTCTTTATTATAGCACTTTAGAATTTAAAAAAACAAAGGTATCACATTGCTTTAATTATATTCAGAATTTCAAGTAATTCATTATATTTGATATATCCTGATTTAACTAGACTACTTAAACACTCTGCAGTATGAGCACTTGAATGAGCCCACCCCTTAATTTCTACAAAACCTCGTAAATCTTTTTCTTTAACATAGTAGCCAATCACTTTCTTATAAACATCTAACACTTCATTTTCACTTAAAAATTTATTTTCACCTTCATTATTAAATTCAATAATGGCATCAATAATAAGGATAGAAAAAGTTCTTTTAAATACAGAATCATCTTTGTATTTTATACCTATGAGTTCTCCCGAAACACATCTAAAAGTTCTTCCACTGAAAGATGTATAATTTAAATTGTGTATATTTTTAATAATTTTAGCTCAATGTTTTAAGCCAAGCCTTAGTTTCTTTTAATCTGTAAGAATTTCCATTCATATTAATGACATATGACTTATGAGTTAACCTATCGGTTAATGCCGCAGTCATAACTGGATCTCCTAGTATTTCATTCCATCTATCAAAAGATAAATTAGTTGTAATAGAAGGAGCAGTTTCTTCTGTATCTAAGATAACTATAGAAATTGGAAATACTAAAATAACTGTTCCGGTTAGTGAAACTATATTAATAAATTCAATAGTTAAGGAACTCCTTGAAAAATGCTAAATAT
>SVCL01000033.1 GCA_015058405.1 Clostridium sp. | reverse complement strand
GTGTATTGATAGTTCATCTGATATAATTGTGTTCTGAAACATTTATGCATACTCCTTGTTTGTTTTGTGTAGGAACTTAATTATAACAAGGATTTGTCATAAATGTTTTTTTATTTTATTCATTTGTAAAATTATTCAAGCGATTTTGCACTATTATAGTATATAGTTATGATGAAGTTACACATAATACTTGGCGTGCACTTTTAAAAAATCAAGCGGCATCAAATGGAATTTATTTATAGGATGTTGATAGTCTAGAACTAAGTCCCGTAAACTCATATATAATCCCCCCTTGTAATAACAAAGGAATGTGTTATTACAATGTAAACAAAATAAAAATATGCTCACAAATACGCTAAAAACGTTTCTGTGAGCAAAAAAATAAACATCATGGAAAAAGCATCATATTAATATTTGATCCTCTATTTAATTTTTACTTTTCAACATAATTAATAACATGTTTTATAACTAAGTTTATACTTCCATCGCCATTTCTTTGAATTTCAAACTTATTATCATTATGATAAGTTTCTTCATCTATATATAAATCAATTTCTTTATCTATCTTTAATCTAACTCTCTTTAGCTTCTTTTCCACCCAAGTTTTATCAACTTGAACCTCATCTTCTAATCCACTACCCTTTAAAAAAGTATTAAAATCTTCTTTAGCAGTAACATCTGATGAAAACAATTCATCCTTAAATAATTCTTCTGAAAGTTCATTAATACTTAAGCTATCTTCCTCTTTTAACTTAGTTTTTACAGCTGTCCTTATAGATTCAGCCTTTACTGCATCATTTGCAAAATTTTTTCTTGTAAAATTTTCTGTAGCCTTTAAAAAAGTTTTTGTCATATCTCTTTCATTTGTAATTATTGAACATCCTAAAAAACTACTTAAAAAATAATTAGTTCCATAATCATCTTCATCTTTTGTTTTCTTTTGTTTATCTAGAACCATTAAATTATAACTTTCATCATCCTTAATTGGTTTTATAAAAGCTGCCTTTTGAATCTTTTGACCACTACCTGGCAGCCCTGCTGACTGAGGAACTATTCCTATACCTATTTTATCCCCTATAAAATCTACTTGATGAGTAAAATTCTTTACATAATCCATCTTTAATATAGCTATAATTGGACCTTGATCCGTTATTACAGATGCTACTATAAGGTCACAAGATGGTATATTCCCATTGTTCTTCATAATTAAAAACAATTGTCTTGCTAATTCTTTTGATAAAGAAATTAAGTCATCCTCTACTCCATTTAAAAAATTTTGTACTGTTTCCTTAACTATATTTCTTTCTGAATTAAACAATGCATATTTTAATTCTTCATCCTTTAAACATTTTTCAATATGTTTATATATAAACTTATATGTATCCTCTTCAAGCTCAAGCTTATACTCATTTAATATAGGTTCATCAGCATTAGAATCTAAAATATGAAGAACCGCTTCATTTATATTTATATCACTAATATAATCCATTCCTATTCACCTCTTATTTACTCACTCTATTTTAGCAATGAAACCTTATTCTAACAAGATAAAGTTATATAAAAAGAGAATATATTCAATCTTTTCAAATTAAATATATCCCCTTAATTAAATTATTTATTCTCAAAATACTTTTCTCTACTATAAAAAGCAACTTATATCATGATTCCATAAATTAATAATTTGACATAGATACTAACCTTGCACATACTAAAAGTCTACCATCATCTACATCATAATCACATGTTGATAAAGTTATAATCTTATCATCTTTTATAAGATTTTTCCCTAAATCAAATAAAGACTTTCCTTTTAAATTATTTAGATAATCTAAATATTGATCATCATTAGTAAATCCACTTTGATAAGAATCATTATTTGCAGTCTCATAAAATACTGAAAACACTTCATATTGTAATAGCTCATCTTTTGTATTTATATAAATAGGAGTTCCCTTTGCAAAATCTTCTTCTTTAAATTTCATTAAACTTGCAAACATACTTCCATCTCTCATATGATGTCCATGCATTATAGTGTTTTTTTCTACAAATGGTTCTCTATTATTAGAAGATATAAATATTGCACCACCACTATTATTTTCTTTCTTAAAGTTATGCTTTAAATAATAGTCATTATTATCAGTTTGTACTACTGGATAACTTATTTCAGTGTTAGGTATATATATCCACGCCTTAAAATCGGAATTCATAGCTAAAAGACTATCATAATCTTCTTTTTCAAATACAAATTTAGGTTTTTCTGGCGTCTCATCATTATTAGATTCTTCTACTTTTTCAGGAGCAAATTCTCTTACTTCATCATAAGACTTAGAATTATCATGATACTCTTTCCATATATTGTACAGCTTAAAGCTGCATACACAAAAAACTATCAATGAAATAAAGAACATTATCTTTCGTAATACTTCTTTTATAGTTCCCTTTTTACTCATAATATAATTATCACCTATGCTAATTCTAAAGCTATTTCCATCATTTGAGTGAATGTAGTTTCTCTTTCTTCTGGAGATGTCTCTTCACCTTTAAGTACATGATCTGAAATAGTAAGGATAGATAACGCTTCTACACCATGTTTTGCAGATACTGTATATAATTCTGCTGTTTCCATTTCAATTGCCAAACAGCCATAGTCTGCCCACATTTGTATTGATTGATCAGTATCATCATAGAATAAGTCAGATGATAAAACGCTACCAACCTTTACATTAGCTCCTTTTTCTACTGCTTTGTTATAAGCTTTTAATAATAAATCAAAATTAGCTGTTGGTGCATAATCTAATCCCTTAAATCTTCTCTTATTGATTCCCGAGTTAGTTGATGCACTTTGTGCAAGCACTATATCTCTCACATTAACATCATTATTTATAGAACCTGCTGATCCTATTCTAATTAATCTTTTAGCCCCATAAAAGTTAATTAACTCATTAACATATATAGAGTGTGATGGTAATCCCATACCTGTTCCTTGCACTGATACTCTTTTTCCTTTATATGTTCCAGTATACCCATACATTCCTCTAACTGTGTTATAACATACTGCATCTTCCAAATAATTTTCTGCAATAAACTTAGCTCTCATTGGATCTCCTGGTAAAAGTACTGTTTCTGCTATAGCACCTTCTTCAGCCATAATGTGTAAATGTTTAGCCATACATTATTCCTCCTTTTGTTCCTACTATAAGTAAATATATAAATTTCTAGTTATATTATACTCATTGTTTCTCTTAATTAAAAGTATTTACCTTTTTATTTCAAAAAGCTTAATTATTAATTAATAACCTTATTTTATGGTATAATAAGTTATCTTATATTTAATTTAAGAAAGAGGATATTAGTATGAAAGAATTAGAAACAAGAATTATAAAGATTGATGTTGCAAACATTAGAAATATACTTATTGAAAATTCTGCTATAAAAGTAAAAGAAGAAAATCAAACAAATGATATTTATGACTTCGAAGATGGAAGATTATTAGCACAAAAAGGATATGCAAGAATAAGAACTATAGATGATTTATTAAATAAAAAAGTTGTATATTATATGACTACAAAGAAAATGTTATCTCAAGGTCGTTTCAAAGAAATGGAAGAAAATGAAACAATAATTGAAGATAAAAAAGCAGGCGAAGGAATTTTTGCATCTCTAGGGCTTAAGCTTAAAGAATCTATTAAAAAGTATAGAGAAAGCTATAAATTAGAAGATGGTTTAGTAGAAATAGATATAAATGATACATCATTTTGCCCTTTCCCATATATAGAAATAGAAACAGATTCTGAAGAAAAATTAGAAAGAATTGTTAAACTACTAGGATATACAATGAATGATACTACATCAAAAACAATATATGAGTTAATTGAAGAAAATAAATAACTTAAATTAATAAAAAATATAACTTTATTTTAGTGTTCTACTAAAATAAAGTTATATTTATATATATGTTAGAATAACTATTCTTCTACGCAAAACACTGCTATAGCACCTAAACCTGAATATACCCCTACAGCACTTCCTATCTCTTGTATATTAAATTTATCTATTCCTAATTTTTCTTTTGCCATATTAATAAACTCATGAACGTCTTCTAAACAATTAGAATGAGCTACAGATATCTTTTCTTCTTTATCAAGCTTAAATTCTTCTAACTTTTCTACAACCATTTTTATTGATTTTTTTCTTCCTCTAGCTTTTCCACAAGGTTCTAATTCTCCATCATTTACTGTTATGATAGGTTTTATTCCCATTATAGAACTTGCTAATGCTTTTCCAGCTGATAGTCTTCCGCCACGCTTTAACATTTCCACTGAATCTAAAGTAATCACAGTTCTCATTCTGCTTACTATATTTTCAATTTTTCCTACTATTTCTGAATAACTTAGTCCTTTTTCTCTAAACTCTGCTGCTTTAGTTACTAAATAGCCTTGCCCAGCTGAAGCTGTTAAACTATCAATAACAGTAACTTTATGACTGTCTTCTTCTAAATTTGCTTTAGCTATATTAGCTGCACTATTAGTTCCTGATAGTTTACCTGAAATAGTAATACAAATTATTTCGTTTCCTTTTTCTATTTCCCCTCTAAAAAATTCTTCAAATACATAAGGAGTTACTTGGCTACTTTTAACCATAATATCCTTTTCCGCTATTCTATTAAAAAATTCTTCATTTGTTATATCTATCTTATCTTTATATAACTCTCCATTTATATCTACAAGTAACGGTAAAAATTTTATATTGTTTGATTCCATGAAATCTAAAGGTAAATCTGCTGAACTATCACAAACAATTGTTATCTTCTTCATTTACGTACCTCATTCCTTTAATTTTTATAATTATACTATATTTATGTAATTATATCACTTGCCCTTATTATACACAATAAATTTATATAAAAAGCGCGAAAATATGCGATTTAAGATAATTTAATATTTTTCTATAGTAAACTTTTAAACATAACTTTTTTAAATAAAAAAGAAGCCATATTCAAAAAGTGCTTAAATCCAAAATGTTATAACATCAAAAAAGATAAAATAATTGCGAACTATAGAACGTTTGATTTCGCTAATTATTTTATCTCCTTTGTCATGACACTATTACTTTAAAGCCTTTGATACAGCTCATACTTATATTATAAACTTTCTCTACGTGCTGTAGATTTTTTAAATATCTTTTTTAACATATCTTTATCATTTTCATATATAGCCTTTTTTATTAAATCTAACTGTAATTCAAATTCATTTATAGATTTCAATAAGTTTTCCTTATTTCCTAAAAATAATTCACTCCACAAATCTTCATTAATATTTGCTATACGTGTTAAATCTCTATAACTATCTCCAATGAAGCTTCCTGTATCCCTATCTTCTTTATCACTATTTACAAGAGCTACAGCCATAGCATGAGGTAATTGAGAAGTATAACCAATCATTTCATCATGAAACTCTGGTGTTATTCTACGAATTCTCTTAAATCCAATATCTCTTGCTAACTTTTCTATCATCTTAATATTTTCTTCTTTATTATTATTAACAGGAGTTATTATATAATTTGCCCCTTGAAAAACCTTATCAGATGCAAAATCTATTCCTTTTTTCTCTCTACCTGCCATAGGATGACCAAAGACAAAGTCAACATCTTGTGGTTTAATTCTAACTACTTCATCTATAAACATTCCCTTAATTCCAGTAGCATCTGTAACTACAGATCCTTTTTTAAAAAAATCTTTATTTTCTTTAACAAAATCTACTACTAATTTAGGATATATAGAAATTATAGTTAAGTCTGCATTTTTCAATAAATCTCTTCCAATTGTAGAACCGTCTTTAATTATATCAAGCTGTTTAGCCTTATTTAAAGTTTCTTCATTTACATCAATGCCATATACATCGTTATATCCAGCTTTTTTTAATGCCATAGCAAAAGAACCACCGACGACCCCAAGGCCTACAATTACTATATTCATTTAACTCACCTAAATTTCTTTACCTTCCATACTTGCTAATACTTTAATTTTATTCATTAACTTCTCAAAATTTTCTGGTTTTATAGATTGTTGACCATCACTTAATGCATTAGCAGGATCATTATGAACTTCTACCATAAGACCATCTGCCCCTGCCATAATTGCTGCCTTAGCTAAAGGTTCTACTAAGTACCAGTAACCACCTGCATGACTTGGGTCAACTATTACTGGTAAATGAGATAATCTCTTTACTACAGGTATTGCACTTAAATCTAATGTATTTCTTGTATAAGTTTCAAAAGTTCTTATACCTCTTTCACAAAGAATAACATTTTCATTACCGCCAGCCATAATGTATTCAGCTGACATTAACCATTCTTCTATAGTAGCAGATAAACCTCTTTTCAAAAGTATTGGTTTGTCTGTTTTTCCAATTTGCTTTAATAAGTCAAAGTTTTGCATGTTTCTAGCACCAATTTGAATAACATCTACATTTTCTACAAAGTCATCTATATAATCTGTAGACATAAGTTCAGTAACTATTGGTAGACCTGTTTCTTTTTTTGCTTCCTTTAATAGCCTTAGTCCTTCAAGTTCTAAACCTTGGAAGCTATAAGGTGAAGTTCTTGGCTTAAAAGCACCACCTCTTAAGAAATTTGCTCCAGAAGCTTTAATGCTTTTAGCTATTTCTATTATTTGTTCTTCTGATTCTACAGAACAAGGACCAGCCATAATACCCAAATTCTTACCGCCTATTTTAACACCATTAACATCTACTATTGTAGGTTCTGGTTTAAATAATTTATTGGCTTTCTTAAAAGGTTCTTGAACCTTTAATACTTTTTCTACTCCATCAACTCTTAATAGTTTATCTGGATCTAACACAGATGTATCCCCAATACATCCTATTATATAATTAGTTGTTCCTTGAGATACGTTAGTTTGTAATCCATTAGAAT
This sequence comes from Clostridium sp., assembly GCA_015058405.1. Lineage (GTDB taxonomy): Bacteria > Bacillota > Clostridia > Clostridiales > Clostridiaceae > Clostridium. Next base: position 80,954 of record SVCL01000033.1, on the reverse strand, counting down.
TAACTAATTCCTTTACCTTATTAATTTCACTTTCTTTGCATTTTGCATTCATAATAATAATCATTTCATATCCTCCTATACTACTTTTAAAAATTTTTCTATTCTACTATCCTAAAAAATACTTCATTATACATTATAATATATTTTTTAATGTTTTTCTCTATTTTTTTCTATTTTTTCAAAATTATTTCTTGGATTGTTGTTATTATCTCCTGTAATGTTTTATTATTCTCTACAATAATATCTGCTGCTTTCCTATAAAGCTCATATCTTTCATTATATAAGTTATAAGCCTTATGGGGTCCATCCTTTAATAAAGGTCTTGTTCCTACCTCTATATCTTTAACTATATTTTCAACAGGTCTGTCTATAAAAATAATTGTAGAACTCTTTCTTAATATTTCTATATTTTCGTTTTTCTTAATTACTCCTCCTCCAGAAGCAATTACTGAACCATTTAGTTTAGCTAATTCCTTGCAAGCCTTAGTTTCCCATTCTCTGAAATATTCTTCACTTACATCAAATAACTCCTTTATTGTTTTCCCTGATATATTAACTATATATTGATCCATATCAAAAAATTTATAATCTAAATTTTTTGCTATAATCTCTCCAATAGTGCTTTTTCCGCAACCTGGCATCCCTATAATTACTATATTATCTTTAATACCATCCACTCTAACTCCCCCTAAACAAATTGTTCTTGAAGTTCTTCGTAAATTTTATTTATTACCTCTATACTTATCTCTCTTTCATTCCATATTTCTTCAGACTTTACAGCCTGACCAACCAGCATATATAAACCATCACAAGTTTGCTTTCCTAATTCCTCTCCTATTTTTAAGAATTCAGTAAGCTTAGGATTGTAAATAAGATCTACCAAAACAGAGAAATTTTTCACTACATCTATATTTACTGGTGACCTTGGAACACTGGGATACATTCCAACTGGAGTAGTGTTAATTAATATATCTCCTGATATCTTTTCTAATTCTTTATAATCTATAATCTTAACTTTATCATTTATTTTTATATTTTTTTCTTTATTTCTAGTTACTACATAAATTTCTTTTGCTCCCTCGTCTACTAAATATGTAACTACAGCCTTTGCTGCTCCACCTGTTCCTAAAACAGTACATATTTTTCCATTAGCTTCTATATCATTTACCTCAAGCATTTTTTTAAAGCCAAAATAATCAGTATTATATCCATATAACTTTCCCTTATTATTGAATATAGTATTAATAGCTCCTATATCTTTAGCTTCCTTAGATATAAAATCTAATTGTTCTATTAATACTTCTTTATATGGTATTGTTATATTAACTCCTCTTATATCTAATAACTTAATAGCTTCAGGTAACTTTTTTATATCTTCTTTTGGAATTTCAAAAGTTTTATATGAACCATCCACTCCTATAAGTTCAAAAATTCTTTTATTAATTACAGGCGAAAGTGAATGTGATAATTTTTCTCCAACTACTCCAAAAAAATTCATAATATTCCCCCTTTTTAGTGTATTTTTTTCTTATATGCCCCTAACAATTCAAAGTATGAGGAACTCTTTTGTATTAGCTTTAATGCATTTACAACTTTGCTACTTTCTATACAGCCCTCAAAGTCTATATATAAGAAGTATCTCCAAGTTATTCCCTTCATAGGCCTTGATTCAATCTTTATCATATTTATGTTGTTATCTGCAAAATGTCTAATAAGTCCGTATAATGTACCGACTTCATTTTCAAGTGAAAATACTACACTAATCTTATCAGCATCATGTACAACATTTAATTCTTTTGATACAATAACAAATCTTGTTGAATTGTCACTTTCATTATTAATTCTTTCTTTTAAAACTTCTAAGTTATATAACTTAGCTGCTCTCTTACTTGCTATAGCAACCTTTGAATTATCTCTACTATCCTCTACAAACTTTGCACTAGTAGCAGTATTATGAAAAGGAATTAGCTTCCAACAGCTATGTTTCTTTAAAAATTCACTACTTTGTTGTAACCCCTGAATATGAGAATATACTTCCTTTACTTCTTCTAACTTAGTTCCTTTTATTCCAACTAGATTTTGCTCTATTTTTATACATTCTTCTCCAACTACATAAAAACCATAATTTCTTAAAAAATCTAGGTTAGCAGAAATTGCTCCTGTAGAAGAATTTTCTATAGGAACTATACCATAATCAATTTCATCATTTTTTAAAGCTTTAAATACATCTTCAAATTCATCATAAGCCTTTCTATTACTTTCCTCTCCAAAGAACTTAATAGCAGCCTCTTCAGTAAACGAACCTACAACCCCTGGATATCCAATTCTTTTACTTTTATCAATTTCTTTCCTCTTGAACTTAAAATATAATTCTTTTTCTTCACTTAATACTTTCTTTTGCTTCCCTTTACTTATTTCCATCATAGAAATAAAGAATTTAGTTACTTCCTCTGAATACTCTTTATTATTAATATTACTTATAGCTTTTTTTATCACTTCATCTTCTCTATTTTTATGAAATACTTGAAGGTTGTTTTTCTTTTTATAATCAGCTATCTTAAGAACCATATCCATTCTTTTTTCAAAAAGTTTAGCTATCTCTCTATCAACGTTATCTATTTCGCTTCTATACTTATCTAAATCTGACATCCATATCCCCCCTTCAACAAATCAAGTAATCCTATTGCTGTTACCGCTTCAATTACAGGAATTGCTCTTTGAACTATGCAGGGATCATGTCTTCCTTCTATAACTAATGTTTCATTTTTTTTATCTTTTATATTTATTGTTTTTTGCTCTTTACTTATAGATGGAGTTGGTTTTATAGCTACCTTAAATATAATAGGCATTCCATTTGTTATACCACCTAAAATACCACCATTATTATTGGTTCTTGTTTTTACTTCTTCATTTTCATAATAATATTCATCATTATTCTCTGATCCATAAATCTCTGTTGATCCAAATCCTAAACCAAATTCAATGCCCTTTACTGCTGGAACCGAAAATAATAAATGAGATAATGTAGATTCTACAGAATCAAAGAAAGGATCTCCTATTCCTGCCTCTATTCCAATAGCAGCACATTCAATAATTCCTCCAACAGAATCTCCTTGTTTTCTAGCCTCTAAAATTGTACTTCTCATAGTTTCTTCTTTAGAAGCATCTATTATAGGTAATTCCATTTTTCTAAGATTATTTAATTCTTCTTTAGATATACTTACATAATTAAAACTTAAATCATTAACGTTCTTTATAGATTTTATATGAGCACCAATTTCTATTCCCTTTTTAGATAATATTTGCTTACAAACAGCACCACAAAATACTAATGGAGCAGTTATTCTTCCTGAAAAATGACCACCACCTCTGTAATCATTAAATCCACTGTATCTTATATTTCCTGTAAAATCTGCATGGCCTGGTCTCATTAAATCCTTAAGTTTTCCATAATCTCTTGATCTAGTATCACTGTTTCTAATTATTGCACATAAAGGAGTTCCTGTAGTTCTTCCTTCAAAAAAACCGCTTAAGATTTCAGGTTTATCTCCCTCTTTTCTAGCTGTTGATAAGTTATTTCTACCTGGAGCCCTTCTTTTCATTTCCTCATCTATTTTTTCTAAGTCTAATTTAACCCCTGAAGGAAGACCATCTATTGTTATTCCTATAGCTCCTCCATGAGATTCTCCAAATATAGATATTTTTAAATTATTCCCCCATACTCCACTCACTAAAATTTCCTCCTAACATTTTAAAATCTTCAAAGAAATTAGGATAAGATTTTGAAACACATTCAAAGTCTTTAAGTATTATAGGAGATTTACATTTAGTTGAGGCTACCGCAAGACTCATAGCAATTCTATGATCCTTATGACTCCAAACTTCTACATCGCCATCAAATTCCTTTACTCCTTCAATAATTAATCCATCTTTTTTTTCTTCAATCTTTGCACCTAACTTATTTAATTCTTCTCTAACAGCTGTAAGTCTATCGCATTCTTTAATTCTAAGTCTTTCAGCATTTATTATTTCTGTTGTACCTTCACTTAAAGCTGCTACTACAGATAAAGTTGGAATTATATCTGGACATTGTGATGCATCTATCACTGTTGATTTTAACTCACTCTTATTAACTGATATAGAATTTTCTTTTATACCAATTTCTACTCCCATTCTTTCTAATATGTCTATTACCTCTTTATCTCCTTGAAGTGATTCTTTTCTTAAATCTAATACTTCAATATCTGAGCCAATAGCATCTGCTGATAAGAAAAATGCACCTTGTGAGTAATCTCCTTCAACTCTATAATCCCTACTTATATACTTTTGATTTCCTCTTATAATAAATTCTTTATAATTATTATTTATAATTTCTATACCAAAATCTCTTAATGCGGCTAAAGTCAAATCTATATATCCCTTAGATTCAAGTTCTGTAGTTATTATTATTTTAGAATCGCCATTTAATAAAGGTAGTGCAAACATTAATCCTGATATAAATTGTGAACTTATATCACCCTTCACTCTGAATTCATCATTTTTTAATAATCCAGAAATAATTAAATCGAGGATTTCTTCTTTATACTCATAATTAATACCTTGTTTTTCAAAAATCTCATAATAAGTATTTAATGGCCTCTTTCCAAGATTTCCTCTTCCTACAAATCTAGTTACACCTTCAAAAGCTAAAGCTATGGGTATAAGAAACCTTAATGTAGATCCAGATTCATTGCAATCTATTACCCTTTCAAAATCTCTTTCCTTAATTAATTCCTTTGAATTAATACCCTTAACTTCTAGGTAACCATCCTTATTTGTAATTACTGCTCCTAAAGCCCTCATTGCATTAATAGTAGCTATAATATCATCTGAAAAATCTAAATTACTGATTTTACTTATTCCATCACTTAGTGCTGAACATATAACAGCTCTATGAGCCATACTTTTTGAAGGTGGGATTTTTACACTTCCTTTAAGTTTTACTGGATTTATCTTTAATTTTCCCACTTTTATACTCCTTCCTTAAAAAAATCAGGTGTTGTATCATAAATAATACTCTCCCCTATTTCTTTTAATAATATTATCTTTAGAGTAGAACCTAAATTCTTTTTATCCAAAGCAATTGTATTTACAATAGCCTTATTATCATCTACATGCATTGTATATGGCAAATCATAATTAATTAATATATTTTTGATTCTTTCCGCTGTTCCTTTTGCTGATATATTTATAGCTTCACTTTTTAATGAAATGTTATACATACCTATAGCAACTGCTTCCCCATGACTATACTTCTTAAAATTATAAAAAGCTTCTATTGCATGACCTAAAGTATGCCCAAAGTTAAGTAACATTCTTTCACCTAAATCTTTTTCATCATGCTCAACTACTGTTTTCTTTATTAAACAACATGTATAAATTATATCTTCAATATGCTCCATTACTTCTTTTCTATTTTTCAACTTTTCTAATTTACAAAATAGATCTTTATCTTTAATGCAACCATATTTAATTACTTCACCCATACCATCCTTATAGAATTTTTCTGATAAAGTATCCAAGACATTCGGGTCAATAAAAACAGCTTTTGGTTGATAAAAACTTCCTACCAAGTTTTTGCCACGTTCTAAATCAACTGCTACCTTCCCGCCTACTGAACTATCAACTTGAGCTAATAATGAGGTAGGAATTTGCACAAAAGCAACTCCTCTTAAGAAGGAGGAGGCTGCAAATCCCCCTAAGTCTCCTATTACGCCTCCTCCTAGAGTTATTATTAAATCTTTTCTAGTTAATTTAAAATCTAATAATTCATTATATATAGTAGGAAGTGTTTGAAAAGATTTTGTTTCTTCTCCTGCTTTCAAAACTAATGTTTGTGTTATGAATCCAGATTCCTCAAGAGAATCCTTAACCTTTTTTCCATAGTGTTTATTAACATTTTCATCTGTTATTATAAATATCTTTTTTCCTTTATAAATATTTTTAACTTCTTCACCTATTCTATTTAATAGGCCTTTTTCAATTAAAATGTTATAACTATTTTCACCTAAATCAACATATAAATTTCTTCCCACATTAATCATCCTTTATAATTAAATTTCTCTTCCAACAGCACCTGCAATTACTCTAAGTTCTCCTACTAACTTATCATATACACTTGGTTTTATAGATTGTTGTCCATCACATAATGCATTAGCAGGATCGTTATGAACTTCTATTATAAGACCATCTGCGCCTATTGCAACTGCTGCCTTTGATAATGGATCTACCATCCACCACTTACCTGCTGCATGGCTAGGATCTACTACTACTGGTAAATGACTTAGTTTCTTTATAGCTGGAATTGCACTTAAATCTAATGTATTTCTAGTATAAGTTTCAAATGTTCTTATACCTCTTTCGCAAAGAACTATATTTTCATTTCCACCAGCCATAATATATTCAGCTGACATTAACCATTCTTCTATAGTTGCTGATAATCCTCTTTTTAAAAGTATTGTTTTGTTAGTTTTTCCAAGCTCCTTTAATAAATCAAAGTTTTGCATGTTTCTTGCACCTACTTGAATTATATCAACATCTTCAACGAATTTTTCAATATCATATGGGGACATTAATTCTGTTACTATTGGAAGTCCTGTTTTTTGCTTTGCAATCTTTAATAATTCTAGTCCTTCATATTTTAAACCTTGGAATGAATAAGGTGAAGTTCTAGGTTTAAATGCACCACCACGTAAGAAATTTGCTCCACTCTTCTTTACCTCTTCTGCTATAGATACTATTTGAGTTTCATTTTCAACTGAGCATGGTCCAGCTATCATAGCTAATTTATTCCCACCAATTTTATTACCATTAACATCTATTATAGACGGATCTGGATGAAACATCTTATTAGCTTTCTTAAATGGTTCTGCTACATGCATAACTCGTTCAACATTACCATTAGCTTCTATTTGAGTATGATCTATCTTACTAGTATCCCCAACTAGTCCTAATATAATAAGATCTTTTCCTATTACAGGATTAACTTGAACCCCTTTTCTTTCAATTGCATTTGCTAAATCATCAATTTGTTTTTTAGTTGTACCTGGTTTTAAAATTACTATCATTTTTTTGCCCCCTAATTTTATTTATTTTTATAATTAAAAAAGAGAACTACTAATGAGTTCTCTTAATAATAAACTAAATAAATCATATAAATATTTATTTCTATACCTTCCCCATTAGAAACGAATTATTATTTTTTTTGTAAAATAAATAGCCAGCACTAAAATAAAAGCCCCAGAATCTAAAATAAAAAAAGCTATAATATTTTACTATAAATTTATCAATAATTCCTTTCATAACATCCTCCAGTATTAAATCGTAATTTTTTTTACATTTTCTCTAATACATTTCCAAATTTTATACCCTTTTAAAAATATTATATCAAAACAACAATTACTGTCAACATTTTTTATAATATTGGCGAAAGTAACCTAATCAAAGATTCCTTAATCCTTAATTTCTTACTTCGTTTATGATATTCTTCTTTTGTCATTATAATAGAGTTTGATACATCTATAGCAAATTGTCTTTCTAAATCTTCTGCTACCCTATCATCATAAATAAGAGCATTTACTTCGAAATTGAGTTTAAAACTTCTAATATCCATATTAGCCGTTCCAATAGAAGATACAATTCCATCTACTGAAATAGTTTTAGAATGAATAAATCCTTTTTCATATAAGTATATCTTAACACCCACATCTAATAATTCTCCTACATAAGCACTAGCTGCCCACTTCATAAAAATATGATCTGGTTTTCCAGGTATAATTATATTCACATTAACTCCTGATAACGCTGATAACTTTAATGCCTCTAACATAGGATCATCTGGTACAAAATACGGAGTTTCAAGATATATATTTTTCTTAGCATTATTAATCATCTTTAAATACGCATGCTTTATATACTCTTCATTATGGTCTGGTCCACTTGTAACTATTTGTATTCCTATATCACCTTTATCATATACATACTTAGGATAATATATACTAAAATCTTCTATATTTTCACCTGAAGCATAACACCAATCCATTAAAAATCTATCTGTTAAATCATTTACTGCTTCTCCATGTATTCGTATATGTGTATCTCTCCAAAAGCCTATTTTTTCATCCTTATTTACATATTCATTACCTACGTTAAATCCACCAGTATAACCATATTCCCCATCAATAACTACTAACTTTCTATGATTTCTATAATTAATTCTAGTATTAATATGTGGTAAAATTCCTGGAAAAAATATTTCAAACTTTCCTCCATTATCTGTGAACTTTTTCATATACTTTTTGGTTATAGTATATGACCCCATACTATCGACTAAGAATCTTACCTGTACACCTTCTTTAGCCTTTTTCTCTAAAATATTAATTATTTTTTTTCCCAATAAATCTCTTCTAAATATATAGTATTGAATATGTATAAATTTTTTTGCATTTTCCAAATCATTAATTAATTGTCTGAACTTATCTTCCCCATTATAATATATATCTACAGAATTTCCTGTAGTATAATTTGCACTACAATAGTTATAGTTCATTCTAATTAAATCCCAACATTCCTGCACTCCATGATGCCCGGTTTTATTTTTAAAATAACTATTAGATAATTCTTTTCTTTTTTGTTTGTCATTTTTTCTCTTATCTTTAAACAATTTTTCTCTACTGAAATTTTGACCTATTAATAAATATATAAGAAAACCTAAGCCCGGTAATATTGTCATTATTAATAGCCAAGCCCAAGTGGTTGTAGGATTTTTTCTTTCTATAAATATAAGCGATAAAGAAAATATCATATTTGTTATCAATAACAATATTACCACTACTGACCAAATATACATACTTAACTACTTCCTCCCATTGGTATGCAATTAATTTAGTTCAATTATAACATTATATATTTTTTAATCAATAAATTTCCATAATTTGACTATTGTTGTTTTTTGTTTTATATTTGATTTATTAATTATAGAAAAGAGGTAGTAATATGAACATATATTTAACTTTATTCTTTATCTTATGTCTCTTAATATTAGGCTCAATATTTGAAGATATATTTACATTTAAAGAAATAAAAAAAATAATTCCACCTAATACAATGATGTCAACAAAAAAAGGAAATATATTTCTTATTTCTAAAGGAAATAACTCTCCTACAGTAGTATTTCTACCAAGTGTTCAAACAACTAGTCCTTATTGCGATTTCTATAAACTTCAAGAAGAAGTCTCAAAATTCACCCAAACTGCTATATATGAAAGTTATGGTTATGGTTTTAGTGAAGATTCATCAATATATACTTCTCTTGATGAATATGTTGAGAATCTTAGATTTTTTCTCAAAAAGTGTAATCATAAACCACCTTATATATTTGTCTCTTACTCAACAAGTAGTTTACAAACATTACATTACTCCAAGCTATATCCTAATGAAGTTTTAGGTATAATTTTTGAAGATGCTGTTAATCCAAACTATATTAATAATTTGAAAATTCCTTCAAAAATATTATTAAGAACTATTACATTTTTTAAATTCACAGGAATTATAAGATTAATTTTATTAATTCCATCTATAAAAAAACACTTTATTAATTCTAATATTGAAAAAATAGCTAAACTTAATAAAACCTTATTTTTAAAAAATCTATTAAATGAAAATATTCTAAAAGAAATATATAACTTAAAAAGCAACTCTTCTCTTTGTTTAAAAGATGGGATAGATTTAAATAGAATACCAATTAGAATTATTACCTCTTCAAATCAAAAATATTTTTCTTCTAAGGAAAACTGTCTTAATTCACAAGAGGCTATGCTAACTTGGTCTAAAAATTCTTCTCAGATTATAGTGAAAAACTCCAAGACACCTATCCATTGCTACGATACAGAAATATTTATAAAAATGATAAAAGAATTACTTGCTACTTCATGTTTATATAAATACTATTAAGAATAAGCATAAAACACAACTCGATAGACATAAATTGTAACAAGTGCTAAAATTACTCTAATACATTATATGGTTTTGCATAAACTTGCAAACTATAGGGGGAACTATCAATGGATATAATTCTAATTATTTTTTTCATGTTTGTTATTTATGGGGCAAAATTCAAACATAACGGGACATATGATGATTATTTATCAAAAGACTCAACAATTCCTTTACGTGGAATATTTTCAGTACTAGTAATATTTCACCATATTTCTCAAAGAACTTCTAGTGGCTATATTTTTAATACCTTATCCTATTTGGGATTTTTAAATGTATCTGTTTTTTTTGTTTTATCAGGCTATGGATTACTATATCAACTTAACTGTAAAGGAGATTCTTATCTTGACGATTTTATATCAAAAAGATTTCCATCCATTTTAATACCTTATATAAATGTAAATATTTTATACTATATCTTAAGAAATTCTTTAAATATAAGAACTAAAGTAAAAGATCTTCTTTTGGGACTGATTAATGGTACTCCTATCGTTAGCTTTTCTTGGTATGTAATAGCTTTATGCTATTTTTATTTGTCATTTTATTTATCATGTAAGCTATTTAAAAAATATACTTATATATTAATATCTGTATTTTTTTGTACATGCTTTTATTGCATATTCTGTTATTCATGTAACTATGAATCTTGGTGGTATAATTCAATATTTTCCTTTTTATTCGGATTAATATTATACGTATATAGAACCACCACGAAATTCAAACGTATTAACATTAATTTTTATATTACTATGTTTACAGTACTTATATTATTTATTTGTTGCTTCAGTGCTTGTCACTTAATAAATCAAAGACTTATAAGATTATGTTTTCAAGAAGTTTCATCTTGTCTATTTCCTTTATCTATTTTGCTAATATGCAAAAAAGTTAAAATTAATAATAAATGTTTAACTTATCTTGGTACACGCTCTTATGAAATATACTTAGCTCAAGAAATACCAATATTAATACTACGTAGTGATAAGTTATTATTTATAAATAATGATATTATATATTCATTTCTAATAATAGTAGTAAGCTTAATATGTGCTGAAGTACTTTATAGATTTGATTCTTGGTTAATTAAAAAGTGGAAATATTTATTTACCAAAATAAATTATATATCTCCAATAAAAACCACCCGTTCAAATATATCTTAGCCATGTTTTAATATTTTTAAAAATATATACTTACAGTATAAAAATAAATTTATAAATAAAGGTGCATCAGAAAATAATCTGATACACCTTATTATTTTAGGATATTACTATTATATTTATTATTTACCGAAGTATCTGTTTAATAAACCTTCGAATGCTCTACCATGTCTAGCTTCATCCTTAGCCATTTCATGAACTGTATCATGAATAGCATCTAAGTTTAATTCTTTAGCTCTCTTTGCTAAATCGAATTTACCAGCAGTAGCTCCATTTTCAGCTTCTACTCTCATTTCTAAATTTTTCTTAGTTGAGTCTGTAACTACTTCTCCTAATAATTCAGCAAACTTTGAAGCATGTTCAGCTTCTTCCCAAGCCGCTTTTTCCCAGTATAATCCAATTTCCGGATAACCTTCTCTATGAGCAACTCTAGCCATCGCTAAGTACATACCTACTTCACAACATTCCCCTTCGAAATTAGCTCTTAAATCTGCCATTATATCTTCTGGTGATCCTTGCGCTACTCCAACTGTATGTTCACAAGCCCAAGTTCTTTGACCTTCTGTTTGTAAAACAAATTTTTCTGCTCCTACTCCACAAGTTGGACACTTTTCTGGAGCTGTTTCTCCTTCATGAATATAACCACACACTGTACATACAAATTTTTTCATATTTTATATCCTCCCTTTATTCAAATATATTATCTGAGTTTTTATTTCTAAAATTTTTATTTCTAAAGTTCTTATTTACAATTTATTTTTTTCTGTGTTTTTCTTAACCACATATATTATTATATAATAATTATTATTAGTTGTAAAGTATTTTCCTTAAAATATTTTTTAATTTCTAACTTATCATATTTAATACTAATTTTATAAAAAACAAATATCATTTTAAGACTCTTTTCTTCATTTTATTTTTTATTATTCACTTATTTGTATCATCTTTATATTTAATTTATAATAAAACTATACTTTAAACACAAACTAAGGAGAAAAAAATGGATAATAATAATTTAAAACGTGAACTTGGTCTTGCATCTGCAACTGCTATCGTAGTTGGTAACATGATGGGGTCTGGTATCTTTACTGCACCTCAAAGTCTAGCTCAAGTATCAAATCCATTAGTTACTATACTTGCTTGGATTATTACTGGTATTGGATCAGTACTTATAGCTTTAACTTTCGCTAACTTAGGTACTAAATATCCTTCTACTGGCGGTCCTATAGTATATGTAAATAAGGCTTTTGGAGAATATACTGCTTTTACAATAGCATGGACTTTTTGGATTGGTTCTTGGATTGGTAATGCTGCAATAATAACTGCTATTATAAGATACCTAACTCCATTCTTTCCTATATTATCTGAAAATGGATTGATAGCATTTTTGGTTTCTTCATCTTTCTTATGGCTAGTAACTTATATTAACTATAGAGGTGTAAAAGAAGCTGGTATTGTTGGTGTCATTACAACTACTTTAAAATTAGGAGTAATGCTTATATTTTTAATAATAGCTCTTTACGGATTTAATCCAGAATACTTAAGTACTTATTCTTCTAATGAAGTTCAAGGTTTTGGTTCACTTCATAATGCTATAGCTGTTACTCTATGGTCATTTATAGGCTTAGAAGGTGCTGCAATTTCTGCAGGTGAAATTAAAAATCCTGAAGTTAATGTAAAAAGAAGTACAATACTTGGAACTATTTTTGCTGCAATATTTTATATAATATTATCAGTACTTGCTATGGGTGGTTTATCTCAAGCTGAACTTGCTGTTTCAGATGCACCTTTAGCTGATATTATAAATAATATTACTGGTGCCTCTTGGGGAGGTAACTTTATTTCCCTTGGAATTGTAATCTCTGCTTCTGGTGCTTGTAGTGGTTGGATATTAACTACTGCTAGAGTTGCTTATGCTGCAGGAGATGATGGGTTATTTCCTAAGTTCTTCAGTAAAGTTCATCCTAAATTCAAAACACCTGTAGTAGCACTTATATTTTCAAGTTTATGCACAAACTTGCTACTTATTCTTAATTACGTTTCAAACTTAACTGAAGCTTTTGATTTCATGATAAACCTTGCAACTTTATCATTTATTCCAGCATATGCTTTAAGTGCTTGTGCCGAAATAATTCTTACATATAAGGAAGGTAAAAAGTTAACTTTCGGAAGATTTATTAAACATAGTTTCTTTTCTATATTAGCATTTATATATTCAATATATATAATTTATGGTTCAGGTGCTGAAAGCGCTATGTGGGTATTCATCCTTATGTTAATAGGTGTTCCTTTTTATGTTTATAAAAAACTTCAAGATAATAATTAAAAAAGCGGCTAATTTTTAGCCGTTTTTTTTTGCATTCATAATATAATATTGACTTTATTAACTTTAACTTATATAATTACTTATATTGTTAATAATTATATAATTTGCGTTGAATAGAAGTAGTACTATAGAATTTCATCTTTAGAGAGTTATCGGTTGCTGTAAGATAATGTTGATATTATAGGAACTTGTCTAGGAGCTTACTTGTTTAGAAGCAAGTACGGATAACCCGTTATAGTTTTGAGTGAGGATATTTATATATCCTAATTAGAGTGGTACCACGGAAATATACCTTTCGTCTCTTACAATAGAGATGAAAGGTTTTTTTATTATTTACAATAAATTTAAGGAGGAATAAATCATGGGAAACTACGGAACTAATATTGATAAGAAGTGGCAAGAAATTTGGGAAAAGAACGAAACTTATAAGTTTGATCCATCAAACTTAGATAAGAAACTTTATACACTTGAAATGTTCTCTTATCCATCAGGAAGCCAACTTCACGCTGGTCACTGGTTTAACTATGGACCAGTAGATTCATGGGCAAGATTAAAAAGAATGCAAGGATACAATGTATTCCAACCAATGGGATTTGATGCATTTGGTTTACCAGCTGAAAACTTTGCAATAAAGACAGGAATACATCCTAAAGATTCTACTTATAAAAATATAGAAACTATGGAAAAACAATTAAAAGCTATGGGAGCTATGTTTAACTGGGAAAATGAAGTTATTACTTGTGATCCTGATTACTATAAATGGACTCAATGGGTATTCTTACAATTATATAAAAAAGGATTAGCTTATAGAAAGAAAGCACCTGTTAACTGGTGTCCTTCTTGTAACACAGTTTTAGCTAACGAACAAGTTGTTGATGGTGAATGTGAAAGATGTGGAAGCGAAGTTACTAAAAAAGAACTTACTCAATGGTTCTTCAAAATAACTGAATATGCAGATGAATTATTAGATAAATTAGATGACTTAGATTGGCCAGAAAAAACAGTTGCTATGCAAAAACACTGGATTGGTAGATCTACTGGTGCAGAAGTTACTTTTAAAGTTAAGGATTCTGATTTAAGCTTTAATGTATTTACTACAAGAGTTGATACTCTAAACGGTGTTACTTATGTAGTTTTAGCTCCAGAAAACAAATTAGTAGATAGTTTAACTACAGAAGAAAATAAAGCTGCTGTAGAGGCTTATAAAGAAGCTGCTGCTAAACAATCTGATATAGAAAGACAATCTAATTCTAAAGAAAAAACAGGAGTATTTACTGGGTCTTACGCTATAAATCCAATTAACGGAAAGGTAGTTCCTATATGGATTTCTGACTATGTACTTGCAACATATGGTACTGGATGCGTTATGGCAGTTCCTGCACATGATGAAAGAGATTTCGCTTTTGCTACTAAGTTTAACTTACCAATAGAAAGAGTTATAACTAACAAGAAAGGTGAAGAAGTTGAACTTCCTTACTGTGAACACGGTATTTTAGTAAACTCTGGTGAATTTGATGGTTTAACTACTGCTGAAGCAAAGGTTAAGATAGTTGAAAAACTAGCAGAAAATGACCTTGGATCTCAAAAAGTTAATTATAGATTAAGAGACTGGTTAGTATCTAGACAAAGATACTGGGGAGCTCCAATTCCAGTTATATATTGTGATAAATGTGGAATAGTTCCTGTACCAGAAAAAGATCTTCCAGTTGAATTACCATATAACGTTGAATTTGCTCCAGATGGTAAATCACCACTTGCTAAGAGTGAAGAATTCTTAAATACTACATGTCCTCACTGTGGTGGTCCTGCTAAGAGAGAATGTGACACATTAGATACTTTTGTATGTTCTTCATGGTATTATTTAAGATATCCTGATAACAAGAATTCTGAAAAACCATTTGATCCAGAAATAATAAACAAGATGCTTCCAGTTGATAAATATGTTGGTGGTCCTGAACATGCTTGTATGCACCTTCTTTACGCTAGATTTATAACTAAAGCATTAAGAGATATGGGTTACTTAACATTTGATGAACCATTTAAATCATTAACTCACCAAGGACTTATCTTAGGACCTGATGGATTAAAAATGAGTAAATCAAAAGGAAATACTATTTCTCCTGATGATTATGTAAGCAAATATGGTTCTGATGTATTTAGAATGTACTTAATGTTTGGTTTTGCTTATACAGAAGGTGGAGCTTGGAGCGATGATGGAGTTAAATCTGTTGCTAGATTCGTAGAAAGAATAGAAAGAACTCTTGAAACTGCTAAAGAAGCAATAAAAAATGGAAATGGTAAAACTACTATAGACAAAGACGAAAAGGAATTAAACTTCTGGAGACATACTGCTATTAAAGGTGTTACTGACGATGGAGATAAAATGCAATTCAATACTGCTATTGCTAGAATGATGGAATTCGTTAATGCTCTATCTAAATATCTTCAATTAGAAGTTAAGAACTTAGATTTCTTAAAAGATGTATGTACTGATTTTGTAAAATTATTAGCACCATTTGCACCTCACTTCTCAGAAGAAGAATGGAGCCTTCTAGGATATAATACTTCTGTATTTAATGAAAAATGGCCAGAATTCGATCCATCTGCTTTAGTTAAAGATGAAGTTGAAATAGCTATTCAAGTTAACGGAAAAATTAAGAATAGAATTAACGTAGCTTCAAACTTAGACGAAGAAGGTATTAAAGCTGCTGCTTTAGAAGACGAAACTATTAAAGCTAATACAGAAGGTAAAAACATTATTAAAGTAATTGTTATAAAAGGAAGACTTGTTAACATAGTTGTTAAATAATTTATTTTAATAAAAGCATATAAGTAGTAATATTAATCACTGCTTATATGCTCCTTTTTATATTTAAAGATAATCTTCTTCTCCTTCATTTAAAATGACTTTAAATTCTTTTAATATATCGCTTACTACCTTATCATCTAACTTTTTATAGTATTCAATATATCCAGAATCACCTAATATTCTTGATAAATCCTTAGTCATATCCATCCAAAGTTCAGGAATAAATACCCAAACAATTTCTTCATATCTACAACTTAATAAAAAGTGCTCTACTCCCCAAAATGAATATTCCTCTATCTTATGTAACTTATTAAAAAGCTTATAATCTTCTACAACCTTTTTGCTTAATTTATATTCATATATATCTACAAGGAAAAAATCAAATTGCTCACTTTTAGCTTTATATGCATCACCTTGAACTATTCTTATCTTTTTATTTTTTTCAAAGTTACTTTTATACATCTCTATAATTTCAGAACTTATTTCATAAACAACAACTTCTGTAACATCTTCTTTTTTAGCAATTTCTTCAACTGTATATCCAAGACCTAAACCTACAACCCCTACTTTACCTCTTGCGTATTTAATAAATTCATAACTGCCTTGAATCTCTCTACTATTCAATATCATATAAGAGTCATTGCCTTTACTAAGTTCTATACTTTTTTCTTCTATCTTATTATCTTTTTCATAAAGATATCCTATATCACTTTTTAAACTACATACTTTCTTTTTAATTTCATAATCATTTATTTTAATTTCATTTATTTTATTATTATATTCTTCAAGCTTTTCTTTAATAAAATTGCTATCATACGGTCTCATCTTCTTGTCCCCTTATTTAATTTTCTTTTATATTTTACTTATTTATTATAACCATAACTCTCTATTCTGAACACCCTTTATAAAAACTTCTTGAAATTGATAACTATTATGTTATACTGTACTCAACAATTAAAAATTAATAAAAAGCAGGTGAAATCAATGAAAAACGTAACAATAAGTGAAGAAGCTTACAAAGAATTCAAAGAATTCCTAGATGAAAATAAAGTTGAAGGATATAATATAAGAATCAACTTAGCAGGATATGCTTGTAGCGGTCCAGCATTCAACATTTCTATTAGTGAGCCAACTGACACAGATGTAACTGAAGTCGTTAATGATATTACTTTCATAATGGAAAAATCATTAATAAATGAATTTGGTGGATTTATAATCCTTTCTACAGAAGAAAACGAAGGTAGAGGACTTTCTCTAAAACCAGTTATTGCTCCAGAAGGTGGATGTGGTAGCTGCGGTGGTGGATGTCACTAGAATTAAAATATAAAGGATGTAGTAAAGTTTTTTCATAACTAACTTTACTACATCCTATTTTTAAAGTTTAAATTCAACATCTACATATTTCTTATTAATATCATTTATTCCTTCTAACATATCAATCCAATAATATTTAGATATAATTTTGTCTTTTTTTTCTTCTTGAACAGCACCATTTAATCTTTCCTCACAAAAATCATTATAATACTGCTCTATTTCTTTACATAAATTTTGTATTTCAATAAATTCTTCTAATAACTCACCATTTAATACCAACTTATAATTTTGAGTTTTCATTTCTTCTTCTAATATACTAGTAAAAAATAATGCAATCTTTTCATCAACATTATTCAAAATAGATTCATCTGTATTTACCTGCTTTTTATGTGTAATTAAATGTTTATCATCCTGATAATATAAGTACTCATTCCACAAATTAATATTATTATCCGATATATCACTATAATTTTCATAAAGTTTCAATATTTCCATATTTTCTATAGATCCAATATCAATTGCAGAACTTATTATATCTAAACTACCTTTATTTAAAGTCTTTATTTTTTCTATATAATTGTACGATTCAGTTCCTACCTTATATTTATACTTATGAACCTTTATTACCATGGCAATATTTAACACTATGCTTATAGCAAATATAGTTCCTACTATTATAAACAAGTTTTTATGCCTTCTTATTTTTTGCTTCATATTTTGTCTCCTAATCTATACCATAAAAATATATTTTTAGTTTTCCTTAAACTTTTCAATCTCCTTCTTTATAGCAAACAATAAATTATTAAGCTCCCATACTTCCCCTTCTTCAATTAACTTGTTTAATGACTTTTCATATCTACTAGCTTCTCCAAATCTACCTAATGCTCTTAACGTAAGTATTTTGCTCATAATTGTAGAAATTATGTCTGACTTAACTTCAAATAATTTTTGTGCATCCTTTATTTCATCTTTAATTTCTAACATTTCTTCATCTAATTTAAACGCTGCATCTGCTGCACTTTTTAACTTTTCCTTTAACTCACTAGGAATTTGTTGTTTGTATTTATAATTTAATGAATGTTCAATAGTTGCCCAAAAATTCATTGCTAAAGTTCTAATTTGAAATTCAGCTAAAATTTCAACAGGTCCAGTTGCCATATTTACTGGATATTTTATTATCATATGATAACTTCTATATCCACTAGGTTTAACCCCTCTTACATAATCTTTCTCATAAAGAATTTGCATATCCTTTCTGCCTCTTAATATTTCTACAACCGTGTCAATATCATCAACAAATTGACACATTATTCTTATACCTGCTATATCTTCAAGCTCATATCCAACCCTATTAATAGGTATCCCAAATTTATTTGCTTTTTCTAATATGCTTGATACTTCTTTTACTCTTCCAGTAACAAATTCTACAGGAGAATACTCATTTCTCCTTCTAAATTCTTTTCTTATGCTTTTTAGTTTTACCTTCAGTTCCTCAACAGCTTGTTCATAAGGCATAAGAAAGCTTTTCCAATTAATATTTGCCATTACAATCACCCTTAACATTCTGCTTATAGTATCATTATATCAAAAAGTCATCCTTATTTAAATTATATGTGTTCTATAATAATAAATATTAAAATATTTATTATTAATAAAAATAACTTAATTTATTACTAACAAAAGTAACTTATTGGTACAAATTTATTTTTTCTATTTATAGAAATATATTGTATATGTTATAATTATTGTAACAAATAGATAGGAGGTCTTCTATTATGGGTTTATTCACCAGGGGAACAAGTCGTAAAAAATCATCACAAGAAGATGAAGTTACTAAAGTTAATGTTGAAAAAAATGAGATTACCTCAATAAAAGAGACAAATTCTCAAAACAAAAAAAATTCAGGGATAATTTCTAATGAAATATCAAATGAAATTAATTCACTAAAAAGCACAAGTAATAATATTTCACATTCAATAAACGAAATAACTAATTCAATAAGTTCTTTTAGTTCTGCCTCAATCAAACAAAGTCAAGAGATGGACACTGCCACAAGAATTCTTCATGATTTTAATTCCAATATGGAAAACTTATCTATAAACGTAGGTAATGTTCAAGATACAATATTTAATACTGAATCACTGTCCAATGATGGTATTAGCAGAATCGATGAACTTGATTCTTCCTTAGTATCACTAAAAGATGCTTTCACTTCTTCTAATGATACTGTAAGAGAACTAGTTACAAAGTTAGAATCTGTTAATACTATTACAGACTCAATTAGTAGTATTGCTGCTCAAACTAATCTTTTATCACTAAATGCAGCTATTGAAGCTGCAAGAGCTGGAGAAGCCGGAAAGGGATTTTCAGTTGTTGCAGGAGAAGTTAGAAAACTTGCTGAAAGCTCAAAACTTGCTGTAGAAAGTATAACTTCAATACTTGATGAAATTAAATCCGATATCCTAAAAGCATCTTCTGCTATGACCAAAGGTAGTGAGGCTTTAACAACTCAAGAAAATACATTAACTGAAACAAAAAATAGTTTTAATAATATTAAAAATTCAATAGATTCTGCTAGTCTAGAAATTAATACATGTATAGAAAATATAGCAACTGCCTCAGCTCAAAAAGAACATATGCTTAATTCAGTAGAACTAGCAAATTCTATTTCTCAAGAACATACTGCTTTAGCAGAAGAAATTGCTGCAACTATGGAAATGCAATCAAATAATATAAATCAATTCAATTCAACTTTAAACTCAATAATAAACAAAATAACTGATTAAAAGAATAGGATATATCAAAATACTTTATCATTAAAGATATTTTGATATATCCTATTTAAAATTAGTAAAAATAAAACATTGAGTATTATTCCCAATATCTTATTGCATAATAAGCCTTGGATCAAAGTCTATAAAATCTGCTGATGTCATAATATATTCGATTCCATCTCTCATTCCATTTAAAACTCTACTTAAGGAAGGTCCATGTAAATGTCCATATATAACTTTTTCTACGTTATATTCCTTAAATATTTCTATAAAACCTGACTCCTCAAACTTTTCATTAGTTGGAGGATAATGTAGCATTACAATGTACTTATTAAATCCTGCTTTTTTAGCAGAATCTAATGATAATTTTAACCTTATTAATTCTCTTAAATATATCTTTTTATCTTTTTCAGTAAATCTATCAGTTCCAGGACATATCCATCCTCTAGTTCCACAGATAGCATATTCACCATATTCATAAAAATTATTTTGAAGAAATTTTGTATTTTCAAATTTTGAATTTAACTTTGTTATACTTCCCCACCAATAATCATGATTTCCTTTTGATATTATTTTCTTACCTGGTAAATTATCTATCCATTGTAAATCTAACATACTATCTTCAGCTCTCATAGCCCAAGAAATATCCCCAGCTATTAATATAATATCATCTTCTTTAATCTTCTTAGTCCAATTATTTTTAATTTTTTCATCATGCCTACTCCACTTTTCACCAAAGATATCCATAGGCTTATCATCATTGAATGCTAAATGTAAGTCTGATATAGCATATAGTGCCATTAATTTTATCACCTTTCAATTATTTTATCTAAATCCGTAACGTATGCAATTACATGAGCAACTGCTTCATATAATTCTGAAGGAATTGAATCTCCAACATCTACATTACATAATAAATCTGTTAACTCTTTATTATACACAACTGGTACATCATTATCTTCTGCTTTTTCTATAATCTTTTCTGCAATTAGCCCCATACCTGCTGCTGTAACTACTGGTGCGTCAGAGTTTTGTTCATATTTTAATGCAGCTGCTTTTTTTCTTTGATTCATATTACCCTCCTTATTTTTCTAATTCTCTTTATATATTATAACCTATATTAATATAGGTCAATAATTATTATACCCTAATATTAATGGCACTTTGGTCTTTATCATCAAAGAATTCCCTACATGTACTTAAATTAACTTCTTCTGCTTTTGGGGATACACTTACATTAGCTAAATATCCAACTTCTTGAAGTTTTAAAATAAGTTTTTCTTTAGCCATATTTAAAATCTTAGTAACCCTTTCTTCGCATTTCATATTTACAGTTATATTATTTCCATGTACTGTTATATATCCATCTACAGTTCCTAAGTTTAAGGTTTTTACCGCAACAACAACTTTTACATTACTCTTATCAATCTTTTTATTATCTTTTCTATCATCTTTAATAATAAGCTTGCATGGATATTCATCACCACTTTTATTTATTGGTACATCTACATAATAATATTCATTACTTATTGAATTAAATAATTTAAAATCATTCAAATTACTTTTTATTGAACTTAATGCTTTTTCTATTCCCTCATTAGTAAAATTCTTTGAATGTAACATAATATCTTTTATTACATCTTTCAACCCATCTAGTTTGTTGCCTATCTCATTTTTTATCTCTTGACCTGAAGCTAACTTAACTGTAGTCTTTAATAATTCCTTATTAGCCTCAATTGAAGATTTATTTAAAATAGCTTCTTTAGCTTGTATATTTCTTTCACCTTTATTTAATATATTTTCATTACCTTCTCTTGTAATTTGATTCTGACTTCTTACTGTATTTTCTTCACTTATAGCTTTATTGTCTTTTAATTCTACTCCATACTTTAAATTTATAGTATCAACTAATTTATTTGATTCTTCCTGAGTAAGTACAATATTCTTGCCTACTAAATTACTTAAAGTTTTTTCAATTTCATCTTTAGTAATATTAGGATTTCCTTCAACTATACTATTTTTTAATATGGAAACTAAATCTTTTTCACTCAATGAATCTAATTTTGAAAAAGCAACTCTAAACTCACTTCCATTAAAATTATCTTTGTTAGATACTAATATGTTTTTCAGATTGCTTTTTACAATATTCTCTTCTTCTCCTACCATAGATTTAAATAATGAAATCACACTAACCTTGGCCTTAGCATTACTATTATTATCATATAGCTTTGTTGCCATATTTTGTTTTAAAATTTGTAATTGACTATTTTTATTTTCCTCTACACCTTTAGGATTAACTTCATTACCTATATTTAGCCCTTTTAATTCTGGTAAATTTAAATCTTTTAGTTCTTTTGAAATAGCTGAAAAATATTCTTTTAAATTAATATCTTGCTTAAATAACTTATTATAACTATCTATATTTTCTTCATTAAAATCTATACCGTTTTCTAAGAACATGAATATATCTTTTTGATCCATTTCTTTAAATTTATCAAAAAATTCCATAAGGGTATCTTTGATTTGTTGTCCTTCTACACTCTTTGAATCAATACCTTTTCCTGATAAAAAGTTTTCTATAAACTTATCTACTTCCTGTGGATTAATATTTATTTTTTCATTAAAATTAACAACACTTTTTACAAAACTGATATTCTCCTTAGTTAATGGCATCTTATGCTTAATCATAGCATTTAATATTGTTTCATCATCAGATGTTAAGCCTTCTCTTTTTGCAAATTCACCTACAGCTTCTTCACCTTTAGAAGCATTTTCTTCTACAGCCTGTTGTAATAATTTTATTTCTACTTTTCCGTCCTTAAATCCTTCAACCTTAAACTGTAATAACCCTTCCGCATCTGAAGTAATATCACCAAGTAATTCTGCTGGAAATTCCCATCCATCAACAAGCTTTATAGTAACGGTATCTCCATCTCCCTTTCCTATAATTTGACCCTTAAAAGATTCCCCAACTTTAAAGGTAAGTTTGCTTGATAATTTTTTATCGTTTACTGAATTGTAATTTCCTATGTTCCAAATTGCTGGCATGTTAATACTCCTTTCCCTCTATTTTATTCCATATTTTATTTATCGTTTAAATATAAAAAAATATTAAACCTATATTATTATTTTTAACGTCTTAACATCTTTGATACCATCAAAATAGGCAGCCTTAAACTCTCTCACTTTCTGTAAGTTAAAAAATAACAACTAACTTCAAGTTAGTTGTTATTAATAATTATATTTATAATAGAATTAAGCTAATTCTATCTTATTGTAATTTTTCTTTCCTCTTTTAACTAGAGCAGCACCATCATTGAAATCTGCTTGAGTTAAAGTTCTCTTAATATCTGTTACCTTTTCTCCATTTAAAGATAATCCACCTTGTTGAATTAATCTTCTTCCTTCTGCTTTTGATGGAACTATTTTAGTTTCTGCTAAAATATCAAGTAAACTTGATTCTAATTTATCAGCTGATATTGTTACACTTGGAACATTATCCATATTAACTCCACCTGCAAATAATGCATTTGCTGCTTCTTCTGCTTTTTTAGCTTCTTCTTCCCCATGTACAAGCTTAGTTATTTCATAAGCTAGTACTTTCTTAGCTTGATTAATTTCCGCACCTTCTAAAGCACCTAATCTTCTTACTTCATCCATTGGTAAGAAAGTTAATAAAGCTAGACATTTTTCAACATCTGCATCATCAACATTTCTCCAATATTGATAGAAATCATATGGTGAAGTCTTTTCTGGGTCTAACCATAAAGCTCCTCCTACAGTTTTCCCCATCTTTTGCCCTTGGCTATTAGTTAATAATGTACAAGTCATCGCAAATGCTTGATCTTGTGCTTTTTTTCTAACTAAGTTAACACCTGCTATCATATTTGACCATTGATCGTCTCCACCAAGTTCCATTTTACAATTATATTTTTGGTGTAGCATATAGAAATCGTATCCTTGCATTAACATATAGTTAAATTCTAAGAATGTTAATCCCTTTTCCATTCTTTGTTTAAAACATTCTGCTGTTAACATCTTATTTACAGAGAAATGTGCTCCTACATCTCTTAAAAAGTCAACATAGTTAAGGTTAAGTAACCAATCTGCATTGTTTGCAAGTATTGCTTTACCATCAGAAAAATCTATGAATTTCTCCATTTGCTTCTTTATACATGCAACATTATGTTCTATTTGCTCTTTAGTAAGCATCTTTCTCATATCAGTCTTACCACTTGGATCTCCAACCATAGCAGTACCACCACCAAGTAAAGCTATTGGTCTATGACCTGCCTTTTGCATATGAGCCATGAACATCATAGCTATAAAATGTCCAACATGTAAACTATCTGCTGTTGGGTCAAATCCTATATAAAAAGTTATTTTCTCCTTTTCTAACAATTCTCTTGTTTCTTCTTCATGAGTGAATTGTTTTATGTATCCACGTTCCAATAACTCATCTAATACATTTGCCATTATTCTACCTCCTATTTTTTATATTCTATTCATAAATAACATATACTATATAGTATACCTTCTCACTTGACTTTTATCAACACATAAGCATGGCTTTTATCCACACAATAAAGGCTATATTTGCAAGTAAAGAATAGCAAATATAACCCCTTATTTTATACTTAATATTATTATTTCTGTTCTACGCTACAAACCTTTTAATAAAATTAGGTACCTCATCTTTGTTATAATTAACATTAATATAAATATTTATTTTAAAAGTTGTGGCTAAATCATTTATTTTTTTCAAACATCCTTCTGATTCTTCTATATTATTTCCTTCAAAATCAAAGATTCCATCAATATATATATTCTCTATATCATAATTTCCTGAAATCACTCCACATAATAATCCATAAATTCCATCATAATTTCCCAATTTAAAATCATTAGCTGCTATAAATCTAATTTTTCTATTTATTTGCATTATATAGCTAGCATCATCATCAATGTAAACGGAATCACCTCGAGATATAGTTAATTTGTCGTTAGCTAAATTAATTAGCTTTTTTGTTTTTCCAGAACCTCTCTTATTGCAGAATATTTGTATCATCAGGACCACTCCTCTATTAATTTATACCATCTTATTAAATATATATTCTTTATATTTAAAAATTATAGCTATAAATCAAACAATTATAGCTATAATTTTTAGTTTACAATTAAAATAATATTTAATAAAGGACCATAGTCTTATTTATCCACTTTTGATTAATTATGTAGAATAGTACTATAAACTATTTTTAACTAAACTACTTCCATCAATAATTAAATTCACTTTAGTATCTAATGAAGTGTTCTTTAAATAATCTTCTTTATCAACATTTACATTAGGATATTTTTCTGATAAAAGCCTACCTACACCTAATACATCAATACCTTTTTCTTTATACTTTTCAAAAAACTCTTCTTCGTATCTCTTAATTCTCCATTCTTCATTAGCTTTTATTTCTTCAAGAACATCTTTATTAATTATTAATTTATCCTGTATTTCTCCTATTGATACTCTAATATTTAAGTCCTTCTTTAATACTATATCATTATCCTTTACTTCTATATTAGTATCATTTGTTTCTTCTAATATATCCAAAATAATAAACTTATTCCTTGCCATAGGATTTGCTACTTCAAATGTTCCTTCTCCTACTTTCCTCATTAATATATTATAAGTTAATGCATCTTCTGCATCTAATGAAGCAATCATATGATTATCTTTCATAATAACTCCACCATTTAACTCAAGTTTTGATTCAACATTATCTTTTTTTATTTCAATAACACTCATAAAACTATAATTATTATAGGATAAGCTATTACTTATATAATCGTTGACATTCGACTTGATAACCTTACCATTCTTACTATTATTTTCGATAAGTTCATTTAAATACAACCCTAAATACTCTTCATCATTGCTTGTAAAATCTAATAAAGATTTAACATCACCTTTAAATACAAACATATATGGTTTAAAACTAAATTGCTGATCATTATTAATTAAGTCTAAATAATTTTTTATATCTCTTCTAGCTGCATCCTCTGTAAAAACATAAGCTCTTACTTGACTAAAATTCAAATCATTACTAGATACTACATTTACGTTCCTTAAAGCTTCAAGGGCAGTTTTTCCTCTTCCTTCAAACATTATCCTTCTACCTTTATCTGAACTTTCATTTGCATTTCTATAAGGTCTTACACAGTCTAAATATAAAATTACATTGTCATGTTCATCTACATCAAAAATAATTGAAGTAGCAAAAGTTATTTTATTAATTTCCCTGTAATTAAAACAACCACCTAAATTTATTGCTAAAAGCAAAATTACTAATATACTACTTACTCTTCTTATTTTTGCTTTCATGATGATTTTCTCCTCCACTAAAAATAATTTGATTAGATATTCTATTTAAGTTGCCTCTAAATATAAGATCTTTAAATTTATATGTAACTGTACTTCCTATTGGGAAAAGATAAGAATATCCACCTGTTCTTAAATCTCCTAAATTAGCAAGTAGTACTAAAGCAGCTAAAAAGAACCCTGGAAGTCCAAATAATCCACTTATTATTGTTATAATCATAGACCAAATTGACATAGCTCCATATAACTTTGGAGTTAAGAAATAACTTAAAGTACTCATAGCCACTATAATTATAGTAATTCTTGAGGCTATTCCTGCCCCTACTACTGCATCTCCTAAAATAAGACCTGCTACTATACTCATGGCTCCACCTATAGGCTGTGGAAGTCTAAGCCCAGCCTCCTTTATAAGTTGAAATGCCACCATCATAATTATTACCTCTACTATTGTTGGAAATGGTACTCCCGCTCTAGATACTGCTAATCTAAATACAAATAAGGAAGGTATAATTGAAAAATGATAAGTTAAAATAGCCACATAAAAACCTGGTAAAAAAGTTGCTAAACTAAATGAAATCCATCTTAATACTCTAGTAAAATCTGCAAGATATTTATTAAGATAGTAATCATCAGGTGCTTGAAAATTTTCTAAAAAGAAATATGGTACAGTTATTGTAAATGGTGTTCCGTCTACTATTACCGCAACTCTTCCTTCTAATATCTTAACTGCTGCTTCATCCGGTTTTTCTGTATATCCTACTGTATCAAAAGCAGACTTTTTATCTCTTAGAGCATCTTCTATATAATTTGTATCTAATACAAAATTTAGGTCTAATTTTTTTACCACTGATTTTACATGATCAATTAAATAATCAGGTGCTACCCCTTTTAAATATGCTATACATACTGAAGTATTACTTTTTTCACCTACTACTACAGCTTCAAATTTCAAATTAGGATTTTTTATTTTTCTTCTTATAAGAGAAACATTATCTACTATAGCTTCTGTAAAACCTTCTCTTGGTCCCTTAACTACAGATTCTGTAACAGGTATAGACACACCTCTTCTTACATATCCCTTAACTTCACAGAAGAGTATCTTTTCATATTCTTCAAATACTAAGATTACATCTCCGGATAAAACATGAGTTATAGCATCATTAATATCCTTAGCTGTTCCTTCAAGGTTTATATCTAATACCTTAGTCAATACATCTTCTATATTTTCACTTTTATAAGTTGTTTTTCTTAGAGGGGTAATTATATATTCACTAATAAATTGTGTACTGCATATATCATCAATAAACACTAAAGTACATTTACCATATGAAGTAACTACCTCTCTATATTTAACGTCAAAATTTCCTTCAAAAGTTGATTTTATCTTTTCTAAATTATTCATAACAAACATCACCTAAAAATATTATTCCTCTAAAAGGGTTTAATATTCCTCTTGTTAGTAAATACTAATATTAAATTAATTTAGTACTTAAGATGAAGGGAAGATTTTTATGAACAAGATGTCAACAAAACATTTTATGTTTTTTATTATAGCGACTTGTACTATTGCTTTAAGGAGCTACTCATCTATTTTTATCTCTTACGGTGGACGAGATAGCTGGATTATTTCTATATTAGCGTCTATTTTTATGTTTTTATATTTTTTAATTTTAATGAACATATGTGAAAAGACTAATACCTATAATTTTATTTATATAGTTAAAAATTCTACTTCTAATATGCTAGGAAAATTTTTATTATTTATATTCTCTATAGGATTGTTTATATCTTCTATTGAAGCTGCATCAGTAGAGTGTAGTTCTATACATTCTAACTTTTTCTTATCCACTCCTACATGGTATTGCTTAATATTTTTTCTATTTGCTAGTGGATATGTATTAAATAGAAGATTTAATTCAATAATTATTCTAGTAGTAATTACTGTATTCTTTGTTCTCATTGGAGATATTATTCTTTTTGCATTAGTGGCTAAATATTTAGATTTTAGAAATTTACTTCCTTTATTAAAAGATGGTTTTAATAAAAATATATGGATGTGTTTATTAGAAATAATAGGCTCTTTTTCTGCCATAGCTATTTCATTACCTTATTTAAAAAATATAGAGTTTAAAAAATATTTAGTAAGGTATAGCTCTTTTGCAGTACTTATTTCTGGAATATTAATTACTTCCTCATTTTTATCTATTATTACTTTCTTCGGACCAGAAAGAGGAGCTAATATTTTCTACCCAGAATATGTTCAATCACAAAGAGTTCAAATAGCTTTGTTTTTAGAGTTTGGTGAATTATTTTATATATTCAGAAGTACCTGCATGTGGTTTATCAAGTATATTTTAGCTTCATATGGAATATTATTCTTATATAAGGATAATATTAATAATAAGAAGTTGTTTATAATTCTGTATAACACAATAATTTTTATAGCATCTTATTTACTAACTCAAAATCAATTTTTATTATTCTATATTTTAAAGATATTACAAATATTTAATGGTTGTATATATATTTTTATTCCTATTATTTGTTTTAGTCTTTATTATTTCAAAAACAAGAAAGCTATAAAAATCACTAAATAAATATACCTTTCATATAGTGTTATATGAATTATAAATATTAAGGTAATTCTTTTTGATTCTAACCAGCTCCTTAGAATTCAGGTACGGTTAGTGTTATGAAAGTCAATTTACCCATGAATTTTAAGGAGGTAACATTAATTTGGAAGACAAAAAAATAATTTGCAAAGACTGTGGTAAAGAATTTATTTTTTCAGTAGGAGAACAACAATTTTTTAAAGAAAAAGGATTCGAAAATGATCCCGTAAGATGCCCAGAATGTAGAAGAGCTAGAAAAGCTCAAAGAGCAAATAACAATAAATAATGTTCCTAAAAGTAGGTGCTGTCGCATAATTAATAATTTAAAATTTAGAATTTTATTATTCATTTTAAATTACTATTTGTGCAACAGCACCTTTTATATCTAATTAATCACTTTTTTCTTTGCTGAAATTATTATCCCTATCAAAGAAATAGCTATTATACTTCCTGTTAGTACTTGAATTATATTTCCAAATATATCTTTAGCTGCATAAGCTAATCCTTGAATTACCCCAACCTTTTCTGTCAAAAATGCCGCAAGAACTGTCCCAGCTAAAAAATATCCTATAATCATAAATACTCCACCAAGAATAAACGCAATCACATATTCAAATTTAAATTCTTTAATTCCCTTATTTTCTTTATCTACTTTTTCTATAAATACTCCTGTTATATATGCCATAACTCCTTTAATTATAAATGTAAAAGGAGCCCACATATAATACCCTCCAGCTATATCTACTAAAAACATTCCCAAAGCACTTGCTATAGCGCCTCTTCTCTTTCCTAGAACTACTACAGATACAAATACCATGGAATCTCCTATATGAATAAATCCTCCCCCTAAGGACGGAACCTTAATAACACTTCCTGCCAAAAATACTAATGATATCATTAATGCAGTTAGTACTAATACTTTTGTAGATAAGTTCCTTTTTTCTTTTAACATATAATTACCCCCTTTTTACAATAAATTATATTCATATAAATTTTTATTATCAAATATAACGATACAATATAACATGTTTTATTATTAAAACATTGGGTAATACTAAATATAAATATTTTAATTGGAAGTGTATGAACATGAATATTTTTAAATGGATAATAGAATTATTAATTTTTTTAGGTCTTTCTTTACTAGTTTTATATTATGGAAAATATTCTATCTTTCTAATCTTAATTTTATCTTCCTTAATATATCTTTTTTCTTTCATAAAAGAAAAAAGGAGACACTTTTAATAAATCTTATACTTAAATTGTGATACTCTCTGCATACTTATAAATTGACAGTTAAAATGGTAAATCCTATAATATAATTAATATACACAAGATATAGGAAAGAGGTGTTTTTAATGTCAGAAAACATTAGTAGTGAAGCTAAAAAAATAATTTTTAGCGGAATTCAACCATCTGGTGATTTAACTATCGGAAATTATTTAGGAGCTTTAAAAAACTGGGTTAAACTTCAAGATGAATACGATTGTTATTTCTGTATAGTTGATTTACATGCAATAACTGTTCGTCAAAAGCCCGCTGATTTAAGAAGAAGAAGTCTTGAATTATTATCAATATATATAGCTGCAGGTATTACACCTGAAAAAAATACTTTATTTATTCAATCACATGTACCAGCACATGCTGAACTTTCATGGATATTAACATGTAATACTTATATGGGCGAATTAGGAAGAATGACTCAATATAAAGATAAGAGTCAAAAATACGGAAATTCAATCGGTGCAGGATTATTTAATTATCCAAGTTTAATGGCTGCAGATATTTTATTATATAACGCTAACTTAGTTCCTGTAGGTAAGGACCAAACTCAACATCTTGAACTTACTAGAGATTTAGCTATGAGATTTAATAATACTTACAGCGATACATTCACTTTACCTGAAGGTTATATTCCTAAAGAAGGTGCAAAGATTATGGATTTACAAGAACCAACAAAGAAGATGTCTAAATCATCTGATAATCCAAATTCTTTCATCTTAATTATGGATCCTCCAGAAGTTATAAGAAAGAAAATAAGTAGAGCTGTAACTGATAGCTTAGGTGTTGTTAATTATACAGATGAACAACCAGGAGTTAAAAATCTTTTAAATATTCTATCAGCAATCAAAGGTGTTTCACCTGAAGATTTAGTTAAAAATTATGAAGGAAAAGGTTATGCTGAATTAAAATCAGATGTAGCTGATGCTATAGTTGAAGAACTTACTCCAATTCAAGAAAAAGTTAAAGAACTTTTAAAAGATAAAAAATACTTAGAATCAATATATAAAGAAGGTGCTCAAAAAGCTTCTTATATAGCTAACAAAACTCTTAGAAAAGTTCAAAAGAAAGTTGGTATGATTCCAAGATAATAAGT
Organism: Clostridium sp.; assembly: GCA_015058405.1. Taxonomy (GTDB): domain Bacteria; phylum Bacillota; class Clostridia; order Clostridiales; family Clostridiaceae; genus Clostridium. The sequence continues at coordinate 49,183 of SVCL01000033.1, read as the reverse complement.
AAATAATAAATAAAGAAGATTGTTATTACCTATATTCCTATATAGATTAATAACTGTCTTCTTTTTTGCATTATTTAATATGTTAAATTGCCAATTACTTGTTACTAAAGTATAATTATGTTTGTAAAAATTTTAGAAAGAGAGATTAACTATGTTTAAAAAAATAACTAATACCTTAAATAATAATCTTTATTTTGGTTTGTTTTATTTGTTTATAAGTTTATGTTTTACCAGTATATTAAAAGAAATTCCTTTTATAAATATACTATCTAAACTAGCTATTATATGGGGAGTTTTTTTAACTCTTTATCATGTAATTAAAATAATTAAAAGAAAACCTACAATGATGGAATTATCTATAATTATATTTTTAGCATTCACTTTACTAATTAATTTAATTTTTTATCATTCAGTTGAAAACCTAAAGGTTTGGATAATGAACTTTATATTTTTACTTGGACTGTTCCATATAAACCTTGAAAAAAATATAAAAATACTTAAAAGAGAAGTATCTATTCTATCCTATTTTATATCTATATTTACCTTTGTATTTTCATTTATATCTAATATATTATTAATAATGAAAAAATCTTTTGTTATTAATGGAACATTATATGGATATGATACAATAAATGATTTATATCCAGGTCTTTATATATATAAAAATGCACTAGCTATAGCATCAGGAATAGGTATATTAGTAACAGTTTACTTACTATTTGAAAATAATAATTCTTCTATTAGGTTAAAAACATTTTTTAGATTTAATATCTTAGTTCAAGCTATATCTTTAATTTTCTCAAAAGGTAGAAGTGCTTATTTTCTTGTAATTGCAGTCCCTTTTGTTCTTTTATTTATGTACATTAAAAATAAATCACTTAGAAGGGCAATGATAATAATACCATCTATAGCTTGCATTACTGGATTTGCTGTTTTCCATGAAAAATTATATACATTTTTATCTGCAAGAAATGAATTATGGTATTCAGCTTGGCTATTAATAAAACAACATCTTTTCTTCGGAGTAGGTAATGAATCTTTAGTTCAAGATGTTTATTCTATGAGACCTGGTGTAATATTGCCTGGAATAGAAGATGGAGGTCTCCACAACATTTTCCTACAAATTCTTACTGCTAACGGACTAATATCTCTTATTCTATTTATATGTGTTTTATATTTTAATCTTAGCTTTTTAATTAGAAAAGTTGATTTTTCTTATGCTAAAGAAAGAAGATTAGATTTAGTTTTATTATCTTTAGTAGTTGGAATAATTTTTGTAAATCTTTTTGAAAGTAACTTAATTTATATAGTTAGCTTTATATCTATAATATTCTGGACTTATTTAGGTTACTTTATTTCTATAAAATTAAATAAAAAATAATTTACTTAATATAAAAAATAGGTAGTAGTATATTTGAGTTAATATACTACTACCTATTATAACCTTACTTTTCCCAAGGTTTCATACTTAGATAGTTTATAAATTCATCTTTTAATTCTGGTTTTCTTAAAGCATATTCTATAGTTGCTTGTAAGAATCCTAATTTATCTCCTACGTCATATCTCTTACCTTCAAAGTTATATGCATACATAGCTTCTTGACTTATTAAAGTCTTAAGAGCATCAGTCAATTGAATTTCTCCATTTTTTCCTGGAGCTGTATTTTCTAATATCTTAAATATTTGAGGAGTAATTATATATCTACCTAATATTGCAACATTGCTAGGAGCATCTTCTACAGCTGGTTTTTCTATAAGATCTTTAACCTTATATACTCTATCTTCTATATGAATTCCTTCAACTATTCCATATTTAGATACGTTTTCTTCTGGAACAGTTTGAACTCCTAATATTGTTGTTTTATACTCATCATAACAATCTATAAGTTGCTTTAAACAAGGTACTTCACTGTATACTACATCATCTCCTAATAAAACAGCAAAAGGTTCATTTCCAACAAATGTTTTTGCACAATGTATAGCATGACCTAATCCCTTAGGTTCTTTTTGTCTTATGTAGTGAATATCTACCATGTCTGATATATCTCTAACAACTTCTAATAAATCAGCTTTTCCAGCCTTTTCAAGTTCCATTTCTAATTCTACAGATTTATCGAAATGATCCTCAATACACTTTTTATTTCTTCCTGTTATAATTAATATTTCTTCTATTCCTGAAGCTATTGCTTCTTCAATTATATATTGTATTGTTGGTTTATCAACTATAGGCAACATTTCTTTTGGTTGTGCCTTAGTAGCTGGTAAAAATCTAGTTCCAAGCCCTGCAGCTGGTATTATAGCCTTTTTTACTTTCATATTAGACTCTCCTTATTCTTTATCGATAATTAATATATATATTTTAACATACTTATAGTTTTATGTTAACATATTATATTTTAATATAGAAACCTTAGTTTTTTCTTAATATTTTAATACTTTATTTTCATTTTTTTACTCTTTTTTTATCCCAATAACAAATTAATTATTTATTCCAAAACCAAAAATTCTTCCATACAAAACATAGTTTAACAAAACTTAATCTTATATGGAAGAATAAATCAATTATTAGAAGTTTCCTTTAACAGAATTTGCTATTGCAGATGCTATTCTTTCTTGTATAACTGAATTAGTTAAATTAGTTACATCTTTTAAATTACTTATGAAACCACATTCAACTAATACTGCTGGCATTGTTGTATTTCTTACAACAAAAAGATTACCATCCTTTGCACCTCTATTAGTAAATCCTATTGATGATATATTATTTGTTATTCTACTTGCTAAAGACTTAGAAGCTGATAACTTATAATTTCTATCAGAACTTTCCGGGAATTTACTATCATTAGATGTAGTAGTGTAATATACTTCTGTACCATTTGCTGATTCACTTGAAAATGAATTTTGATGAATACTTATGAATAAATCTGCTTTTAAATTATTTGCGAGGTTTACCCTGTTAGTTAAACTTTCTGATACACCTAAGTATTCTCTATCAGCAGGCATTCTAGTTAAAACCACTCTATATCCAATAGACTCTAAAGATGCTTTTGTTTTCATAGCAATATCCATATTTATATCTCTTTCACTATACGTAACTCCGTTATGAGTTGCATATGCTCCATCATCGCCACCATGATTATGACCTGGATCAATCACTATTAACTTTGATGTATTTACCTTATAGTATATATTTCTAGATACTGTATTAATAGTTCCATCTATTCCGACTACCTCAACTAAAATAGAATGTGCACCTGCTACTAAACCTCCTAAACTTACAGAAACTTGATATCCACACACATTACTTGTTTGATAGCCTGGATAAACATTAATTACATCACTTCTAGAAATTGTAGGTTTTACTGAAACCTTTTTATTTCCATCAACATAAATATTTACATTATTTACTCCTGAAGCATTTAATGCCCATCCTGAAACAGCTATTGTATCACTTTTTTCCAAATAGTTATTTACTGGATTATCAATTGCTGTTACAGGACTCTTCTTTACAATATTAGCTTTAATAGAAGTTATATGAACACTTCCATCATTACTAATTTCTTTTACTTCAAAAGTTCTACTTCCTGGAGCTATGTTATTTATATCTATATCTACTGAATAACCACTCTTATTTGAGTTTTTATGATTAGGATATGTTCTACCAACATCTTCTCTTGAAATTCCTACTGTAGAACTTCCCTTTTGTTTTCCATCAACATATACTTTTACTTCTTTTACTCCACTATCGCTTACAGCCCATCCTGATACTTTAACTTTAGTAGTAGTAATATTACTATTTGCAACTGGTGTGTCTATATTTCCAATAGTACTTAACTTAGGAATATCTAAATTTACAGTTACAGTTTTACTCTGCTTACTTCCATCTACTCCTACTTGCTCAACTTTTATTACTCTTTTACCATTTGCTATTCCTGATAAATCAATTGTAGCTTTATATCCACTCTTATCATCATTGTATTGTGGATATACATTTTTAACATCTATTCTAGAAACTCCTGTTTTAGTTGTCTTTACCAATGTAGAATCTACATAGATATTTATAGCTTTTACTCCACTTGCATTTAAAGCCCAACCACCTATATCTATTGATTTCTTAGTTATAGTTGTATTATCTTTGGGACTATCTATAGTAGTTATTGGATTATTTCTTGATATATTAATCTTAACTTCACTATTATACTTTGCTCCACTATCTGTCACTTGTTCAACTCTAAGAGTTCTAGTTCCATTCCCTACACTAGAAATATCCAAAGTTTTCTTAAAGCCACTATTTTCTACATTTGGATATTGTGGATATACTTTTGCCACATCAACTCTTGATATATTTGGAATAGTACTTCCAATTAAGTTGTTATCTATATAAAAGTTAATACTTTTTATATTTTCTCCACTTAAGGACCATCCAACTACATCTAAAGTGTTTTGTGTAATAGTTGAATTATCTCTTGGATTATTAACATCTTGTTTAGAAGCTAACTTAGGAATATCTAAATTTACAGTTACAGTTTTACTCTGCTTACTTCCATCTACTCCTACTTGCTCAACTTTTATTACTCTTTTACCATTTGCTATTCCTGATAAATCAATTGTAGCTTTATATCCACTCTTGTCATCATTGTATTGTGGATATACATTTTTAACATCTGTTCTAGAAATTCCTGTTTTAGTTGTCTTTACCAATGTAGAATCTACATAGATATTTATAGCCTTTACTCCACTTGCATTTAAAGCCCAACCATCTACATCTATTGATTTCTTAGTTATAGTTATATTATCTTTTGGACTATCTATAGTAGTTATTGGATTAACTTTTGATACATTAACCTTAACTTCACTATTATACTTTACTCCAGTATCTGTTACTTGTTCAACTCTAAGAGTTCTAGTTCCATTCCCTACCTTAGAAATGTCTAAAGTTTTCTTAAAGCCACTGTTTGCTGCGTTTGGATATTGTGGATATATCTTTGACACATCTGTTCTTGATACATTTGGAATTGTATTTCCAATTAAAGTATTATCAATATAAAAATTAATACTTTTTATATTTTCTCCGCTTAACGACCATCCACTTACAGTTAATAAATTAGATATTACTGTAGAATTATTGGATGGTGTGTCTACAACTTGAATAGGCTTTAACTTTACAATATTAAACTTAGTTGTTGTAATATTCTTAGTTCCATTCTTACCTACTTGTTCTACCTTAAGCGTTTTAGTACCTTCTGACAAACCACTTATATCAACTTGAATACTATATCCACTATTTTCTGCTCCTGTATATAATAAAAATGTATTTGCCACATCTGGTCTAGATTGTCCAATAGTTGCATTTCCTTTAAATACATCATCAATATATATATTCACCTTAGAAATTCCAGAAGGATTTAAGGCCCATCCCTTAACAGTCATAGTATTAGAATATATATTAGAATTACTTTGTGGAGCATCAATATTCCCATACATTTTACTATTTCTTTCCCAAAGTTCCATTTGTCTATACATTGATAGTATTTCACTACCATATGTAGAACTTGGAGCCCAGTTACCACCAAGAGCTACTACTGTTGTAGCCTTTCCTTTAATTGATGCAAAATGTCTTGGATCATATGTATTGCTTCTTGGATATCCACTAGCTCCTGCATATAAAGCTAAATGGTCCAAATGTGCTTGTACACCTTCATCCCAACTATTAAACTTTTTATGTGCATTTGGATCAGTATCTCCTCCACCTTCATTAGTTTTTAAACCACAAGGATTATGATATGATTCATTAAGTACACCACCAAATTTACCATAACCAGTTTCTTTAGCAGCTTGTCCATAAGCGATAGCTGGATTTACATTTCCATGAGAAGCAGCATACTTCCAATATAAGTCTGCTAAACTTACAAATGTATCTGTTGCTCCTTTATCCTTTGCCCATTTTTTAGCCTGTGCAACTGTTATGTTAGTTGTAGACACTATTTTCATATCATCACTAGCCTTAACTTTTACGCTTGGAAAAAGGCTTGTGAAAACAGTAAAAATAATTAGCCAAGCAACCACTTTCTTTTGTTTTTTCATTTTTCCCCTCCTTACCTAATTTACCTTATATATTCTATCATATAAAGAGAAAAAAGACATTTTTTTTATTTTTTTATATCATTTTATACTTTTTAACATATTTCTAGTCCTTTATTAAATTAAAAATCACTTTTGCAAATAAAAATTATAGTATAAAAAAAGATAAAATAAATTAGCTGCATATAGCTATTTTGATGATAGGAATAAAACTATACCTATCACCAAAACCTTATACTAAGCTAATTATTTTATCTTTTCCACTTAAGCCTCTTTAAAAATATTAAAAATTATTATAAACACCATTAGCAATAGCCGCAGCTATTTGGTCTTGCACACTAGACTTAGATAATTTAGATACATCATTTGTATTACTTATAAACCCACACTCAACCAATATACTTGGCATAGTAACATTTCTAAGAACATAAAGATTTCCATCTTTAGCACCTCTATTAGAAAAACCAACATTAGCTATATTATCAACAACTTTTCTTGCTAATAATTTCGAAGTAGCTATTTTACCTTCTAAATCTGGACTCTTTGGAAAATCACTATCGTTATTTCTAGTACTATAATATACTTCTGTACCATTTGCTGATTCTTCAGTAAATTTATTATGATGTATACTTAAAAATAAGTCAGCTTTTAAAGAATTAGCAAGATTTGCTCTCTTAGCTAAGCTAGGTTTTTCAGCTAAATACTCTCTATCTTCTAACTTTCTAGTTAACACTACTCTGTAACCTTTTGCTTCTAACGCTGCTTTTGTTTTCATTGCAACAACCATATTTAAATCTCTTTCACAATAAGTAACCCCATTAATAGTTGCATAAGAACCATCATCACCACCATAATTATGTCCTGGATCTAATACTATTAATTTAGAAGGATTATCTTTATAAAATATTTCTCTAGCTTCTGAACTTATAGTTCCGTCTACACCTATTGCCTCTACCATTATTATATGTCTTCCAGATAATAATCCTTCTAAGCTTACAGATGTCTTATATCCACAAACATTTCCAGTTTGATATCCTGGATATGCACCTACAACATCCTGCCTACTTACAGTAACCTTTGTATTCTTTACATTGTTTCCATCAATATAAACTTTTATCATATTAACTCCTGAAGGATTTAAAGCCCAACCAGAAACATTTAAAATATCTCCTTGTTCAAGATACCCAGTACTTGGAGCATCAACTGCAAATAAAGGTTTCTTTTTAACAATATTCACCTTAACACTATTATAGTGCTCACTTCCATCATTACTAATTTCTTTTAATTTAATATCTTTAGTTCCTGGAGCTATATCATTAATATTTATCTTTATAGAAAATCCACCCTTAGTTACATTTGGATAATTAGGATAATATGCTTTTAAATCTTCTCTAGATAGATTTACTTCTGTCTTACCCTTTTCTTTTCCATCAACAAATACTTGTACTTCTTTTACTCCACTATTACTTATTGCCCATCCTGATATAGTTACTTCTTTACCATTTATATTAGTTCCAGATGCAGGAGTATCTATAACACTTCTAGCTTCTAACTTATCGATAAAAATAGAACATTCACTAACACTTGTTGAACCATCTTCACCTATTTGCTCTACCTTTAATTTCTTACTTCCACAACTTAATTTGCCTATATCTAAAGTAGCTTCAAATCCACTCTTCTTATCATTAAAATTACTATAATTTTTATAAACATCTAATCTCTCTATTCCAGTAGTAGTAGTTTTAAATAATGTAGAATCTATATATATTTTTATATCTTTAACCCCGCTATAATTTAAAGCCCATCCTTTTACAACTAATGAATTTCCTTTAACACTTAATCCATTAGCTGGAGCATCTATAGCTGTTATTGGATTTGGTTTTACTATTTCTACACTAACTGAATTTTTATGAACACTTTTATCATTGCTAATCTCTTCTATTTCAATTACTTGTTTTCCAGCTTTACATTTACTGATATCTAAGTCAATACTAAAGCCACTATTTATAGCATTTGCATACTTTGAATATGCATTCTTTACATCTTTTCTTTCTGTTCCTACTTTACCTGATCCAACTTCTTTTCCATTAATATATGCTTTTACTTCTTTTACTCCACTATCACTTATTGCCCACCCTGATACCTTTAATGTTCTTCCATTTATTACAGCACCAGTTTTAGGTGATTCTATACTACTTATTGATTTTAATTTATTTATATTTATAGGACATTGATATATATCTGATGTTCCATCTTCTCCTATTTGTTCAATTCCTAGAGATTTTACTCCACCACTTACAGATGAGATATCTACAACTTCTCTAAATCCACTTTTTTTGTCTTTATAACTTGGATATAAATTATTAACATCTAATCTCTCTTGTCCTGTAGTAGTTGTTTTTACTAGCTCACCATCTATATATATCTTTATAGTTTTTACTCCACTACCATTCAATGCCCAACCTTTTACTTCCATTGATTGTCCATTTATTAATTGATTACTTGTTGGAATATCTAATGCTGTAATTGCCTTAAGTTTATCAACCTTTATTTTCACTTCAGTAAAAAAAGTTGCACCATTATTCTTTACTTGTTCCACCTTAAGAACCTTATCTCCATTTGATATATCAGAAATATCTAGTATTTTCTTAAAACCACACTTACTTGAGTTTGGATAATTAGAATATATCTTGCCAACATCTTCTCTTGGTAAATCTACATTAGCTGATCCTTTTAACTTACCATCAATATAAAAATTAATATTCTTTAAATCTCTTCCTGCTAAAGACCATCCTGATACCTCTAAAATATTTCCTGTTATTGTTGCTCCATTACTTGGTGTATCAACATTCTGAATTGAATCTAATCTTTTAATACTAAACTTCACTGTATTAACTCCAGTTTTACCATCCTTACCTATAAACTCAATCTTAAGAGTTCGTGTACCTGAAGATAAATCACTTATGTCTACTTTCATACTAAAACCACTATTAGCAGCCTCTGAATATGTTGGATATACCTTTTGTACATCCGATCTAGATTCTCCGATATTTGCATTTCCTTTAAACTCATTATCAATATATACATTAACTTTTGATATACCTGATGGACTTAAAGCCCATCCTTTTACATTTAATGTTTCGTCATATACATTTGCATTTATTGATGGCTCATCAATATTGCTAATCATGTCTCCACTAACATTATAACGCTCTAACTCTCTATACATGCTTATTAATTCATTTCCATATGAAGAACTTGGCGCCCACTTACCACCAAGAGTTAAAGCTGTAGGTGCACTACCTTTTATTGATGCAAAGTGTCTTGGATCATAAGTATCTTTTCTAGGATAACCACTTGCACCTGCATATAAAGCTAAATGATCCAAGTGAGCTTGTACACCATCAGACCAATTATTAAACTTCATATGCGCATTTGGATCTATATCATCTCCACCTTTAGATGACTTTAACCCACATGGATTATGATATGATTCATTAATTACTCCCCCAAACTTACCATATCCTGTTTCCTTAGCTGCTTGTACATATGCCACTCCTGGATTTACCCCTCCATGGCTACCTGCACTTTCCCAATATAAATGAGCTAAACTCACAAATGTTTCTGTGGCTCCCTTTGACCTTGCCCAAGCAGCCGCTTTATCTTCTGTTATATTAGTGGTAGAAATTATATTAATATCATCATTTGCTTTTACTTCATTAAATTGAAAAAAACTCATAACAAATGTTACTATAATCATCCAAACTAGACTTTTCTTTCTATTTTTCATAGTATCTCTCCCTCCTTTTGTACTCTAATTCTACCATATATGATACAAAAATGAAAATTATTGCTATTTTACTTATATATTAATTTTAATCCTTATTTTTATACATTGTTGAAAAGGAGAAATATAACGAAATTAAAACAAGACTAATATATTAAAATTATTCATATAAAAATCCCTATAAAGATATCTATTAAATCTTTATAGGGATTTTTAATAAATAATATTTATTTATTTATTAGAAATATTATTAGTATTTAAACTTTTACAATATGCTTTCACCAATATCTTAGCAATAGGTTTTGGCCAGAATTTCTTAAACATCTCATAATCTTCTGATTGTCGTACATTACTTTCAATAGCATTAGTCGTTTCTGATTCCTCATGTATTCTATGATATACTAAATCCTTATTTATATAAACAAACTGCCCATCCTTTTTAGAAAATTTATACCATGTATCCCAATCTAATGAACACTTCATCGTAGAAGTAAAAGGTTTTTCACTAATTAATTCTTTATTATAGGTTACAGCAGGACAACATATAGGAGATCCTAAAGATAATATTATTTTTCTTATAGTTTTCTTTGATTTCAAACTTTTAAACCTTAATGGAAATAACATAATATTTTTTATTTTAAGATTTATTGTTAAAGGAATTACTCTTCCATCCTTTAATTCTCTATAATCTGAAAAGAAAAGTAATTGTTTTTTATTTGTATTAGAATACCTTTTTACATATTTACTATATTCTCTTGAATATATATCATCTTGATGCGTTATTGTTACATATTTTGTACTAGCACTTTTATAAGCAAAATTCCAATCATCTTGTATATCAGGCTCTCCCCCTCTTATAAATAAATCTAATTTATATTTTTTAGCCATATACTTAATAAAGTTATTTGGAGTAGCTGTACATATTATAACTTTGGATTTTACTTCTTGATTAATTACTGACTTTATACATTCTTCTAAATAACTCGATTCCTTATATGCACAAATAGCAAAAGTATGATTATTAAAATTTTCCATTATATTCACTACCCTTTTATATTCATAATAATTACACCAATTAAAATCAAAGCAGTAGCAACTACCTTTGAAATAGATACAGACTCCTTAAATATTAAAATAGCAAAAACAAAAATAGCTACTTGGACAACTCCTGTTGTAACAGGCACTATATAACTCATATCAAATTTTGATATTAAAAATATATACATAAGAAAACTACACAAATAACATACCAACCCTAAAATCGATAATAAGCTTACCTTTAAATTGAATACACCTGTAGATACAGAAACTAAAAAACCTTTTTGTGTGCCTAATTTAAAAAGCACTACTCCTGATATAGTAAGTACTATATAAACTCCAATAAACATAATGTCCATTTTAGCTAATCCCTCCTCATTTGATTTTTCACTATTCCTTATTTTCATCATTTTCTTTTTTAGACAGCTCCTTAACCTTAAATTGTAATAAAGCAATTTCTTGAATTAAAACTCTTATATTTCTATTTAACAATGATACAATAGATGTTAATGTTATTAATATTAGTACTATAAACATACATCCTAAAATTATTGCACTATTTATTGGAGTCTGTATTCCTAAAATATCCGATATAAAATAAATTAAATTAGGACACATAATAACTATTAATAATACTACCGATGCAATTAACCATAATAATGTATACTTCAAATCTAACTTTCTCTTTCTTAATAAATGTATTATCAATATAAGGTACATAATAATAGCTATACTAAAAAATATTTGTATTTTAGAATCCATTATATCCCTCCATATTATTATTCAAAAAAAACAAAATATTATTAACTTTTCATTCAATTTATATACTTTTTATCATTCATTCCTTATCCTACATAAAATAATAGCTAATGAAACTTTTATCATATAATATATAGATTTAGTAATATTAATAGAAGATTTTCCATCTTGTCTTTCATGCATAATGACTGGCACTTCCTCTACTTTATATCCATTTACCACGCTATGTATTATAGCTTCTGGCTCTGGATAATCTTGAGCATAATTTTGCGCAAATTCTTTTATTAAAGCCTTATTAGTTGCTCTAAACCCACTTGTAACATCTGTTATAGTAACACCACAACAAATTTTTATTAACCTTCTTAAAAAATTAATACCTATTCTTCTCATAAATGATGTTTGAAATCCCTTTTTTTCTATGAAGCGAGACCCAATAGTCATATCAGCTTTCCCTTCAATAATAGGTTGGATTAACGTTCCAATAAACTTTGGATCATGCTGTCCGTCTCCATCTATTTGAATTGCTATATCATAATTTTTTTCAACAGCATACTTATATCCAGTTTGAATTCCTCCACCAATCCCCATATTTACAGGTAGTGATAAGTAATTAAAATTATTCTTTTCTATTACCTTTTTTGTATTATCTTTAGAACAATCATTAATAATTAAGTAATCTATATCTGGATAACTTCTCTTAACATTATTTACTACATTGATAATATTTTTTTCTTCATTATAAGCAGGAATAATCACTAAAACCTTCATCATATCACCTACATAAATATTTTCTTAAGCCTTAAAATAATAAAGTAGTATTTCCACTACTTTTATAATATTCGTCTCATTATTTATTTATGAAAATCTCCTAATACTGAATATCCAATTTAGTTGCAAATAAAAAATGCGAATTCATATTTCTGAATCCGCATTTTTTATTTGCAACTATCAAAAGTTACTTAAATATAGATATTTAAATAATTATTTATTTACTTTTTTCATAAATGTATCTATTGCATCTTCCCAATTTCTCATTTCATTACCAACAGTACATCTTAACATCATATTATCTAAAGATGAATATTCTGGTCTGTCTGCTGATGCTGGGAATTTTGCTTTATATTCAGCTGAAGTACAAGGTTTAACAGTACAATTTTCACCAGATAAAGCTATTATTCTACTAGCGAAATCATACCAGCTGCATTCACCTTCTCCAGTACAGTGATATACACCATACTCTTCAGTACTTATAAGTTTAAGAATATGATATGCTAAATCATTAGCATTAGTTGGATTTCCTTTTTGATCATTTACAACTTCAATTTGATCATTGTTTGCTGCAAGTCTCATCATTGTATATACAAAGTTCTTTCCAACATATCCATATAACCAAGCTGTTCTTACTATATAGTACTTAGAGCTAAATTCTCTTACATATTCTTCTCCTAAAAGCTTAGTTCTTCCATAAGCACTAACTGGACCTGGTACTGCATCTTCACTTAATGGAGTAGTTCCAACACCTTCAAATACATAATCAGTAGATACTTGAACTAATTTTGCACCAATTTCTTCTGCTGCCATAGCTAAATTTCTTGGTCCTAATGCATTTACTTTAAAAGCTGCATCTTTACTACTTTCACATCCATCAACATTTGTAAATGCTGCACAGTTAATTATAACATCTGGCTTTTCCTTATGTGCCATTTCTTTTACTTTAGCTAAATCTGTTATATCTAATTGATCTACATCAACATAAATAGCTTCACATTCTTCATGATTTATAGGACATTTTCCTATTTCTGCTTCACCGGTTGTCAATATAGACTTTAGTTCATTACCTAATTGGCCATTTCCACCTGTAACTAATATTTTCATATAACATTCACCTTACCATCTATTTATTTTTTGCTTCTAGTTCTTCTACTATATCTACAAGATATTTTCCATAACCAGTTTTTAATAGTGGTTGTGCTAATTCAATAACTTGTTCTGCACTTATCCAACCTTGTCTGTAAGCAATTTCTTCTAAACAAGCTATATAAGTTCCTTGAGTATTTTGAACTGCTTCTACGAAGTTTGAAGCTTGAAGCATTGATGCATGTGTACCTGTATCAAGCCATGCCATACCTCTACCTAGAAGTTGTACTCCTAAAGTACCTTCTTCCATATAAACTTTATTTAAGTCAGTTATTTCTAATTCACCTCTAGGAGATGGTTTTAATGTTTTTGCTTTTTCAACTACTGAATTATCATAGAAATATAATCCTGGTACTGCATATTTTGATTTTGGTTTTTCTGGTTTTTCTTCTAATGAAACAACCTTTCCATTTTCATCAAATTCAACAACTCCAAATGCTTTTGGATTTTGAACATAATATCCAAATACATAAGCTCCTTTTTCAAGCTTTGAGGCTTGCTTTAGATTTGTTGAGAAACTTTGACCATAGAATATATTATCTCCAAGTATCATTGCAACTGAATCATTTCCTATAAATTCTTCACCTATTATAAATGCTTCTGCTAATCCATTTGGTTTTTCTTGAATTGCATATTCTATATTTAATCCTAATTCGCTTCCATCTTTAAATAACTCTTTAAAATTAACAATATCTCTAGGTGTAGATATTATTAATATATCTCTAATACCAGCTAACATTAATACTGACATTGGATAATATATCATTGGCTTATCATAAATTGGAACCATTTGCTTTGACATTGCCTTAGTTACAGGATATAATCTTGTACCTGAACCTCCAGCTAATATAATACCTTTCAAATATGTCACCTTCTTTTTCCTTATTTATCATATGAAATTATATCATAATTTACGTATTTATACACCTTAATCCGTTTATTTTAATATATTTGCAACTTTATATATTATTCTACTACTTCATAGATGTAAGTATCGTCAATAACATTATAATACAACTCTTTAAATCTATTTTTTTCTGTTGTATTATACACATTTAAGTTTTCATTAATTAGTAAATACTTTATTCCTATTTTATATAACTCTTCAAAATTTACATTTACTTTTATAACATCTGGCTGTATAAGCTCAAAATTAGTCTTTTCTGTAGTTATACCAACTACTACATGAGCATACCTATTATATACATTTTCATATATATTTTCTGTATCTAGACTTCTCCACATTTCTAAGTCAGGATAATAATGAACACCATTGAAGACTTTTAATCCATTAGCCTCTAATAAACTTGCTCCATAAATGTTTTCTATAGATGCCCATTTCCCCGGATTTTCTTTATTTATCCTTACTGCATTTTTAAACACTTCCTTTTCATATATAGGCGAAAGCGTTCTAGCAATTGGATTTACAAAGAACCCAGCCATAACCATAAAGATTAATGTATATGGTACTAAGTATTTAATATATCCTCTGACCCATAAATATATCATTACTGTAAATACTACAATTGAAACTATAAAGCCATCATCAGTCAAATACTTATATGCATCCGTATTATATAATGAAAGACACATAATAATACTACTTATTATTGTAACAATACTTGAAATTAATATATTAATTTTATTTTCCCTACAAGCTATATTAGATAATAGCATGATTAATAAATAAGTACTAGCTAATCCTACTATAATCATCAATCTTTGTGGTGATACATAACTAAACAAAGTTAACTTAGCTAATTTTTCTGGAAAACCTATAACTGAAAATAACATCATTATTAGTATATATACATATATAAATATTATTAAATTATTATCTTCATCATCTTTTTTTCTAAAGAAAAATAATATAAAACTTAAAGGAAGTAAACTAATAAAAGAAGATAATTCCGAAGGATTTGACACCGGTACATCTTTATATGGTAATAACCAAGAAAATGCATAACCACTTATCATATAAGAATCTAAATTTCCACCATGCTCTACTCTTGCACCTGGATAAGCAGTACCTAACATTAAAGATATTGCTTCTTTTGCCGTAAATATAAAATATGAAATTGTGGCTATAATTATACAAGATGCAATTGCAAAGTATATTATATCCTTCTTTTTTATCTTCTCTTTATTTTTTACTACTAAATATATAAAAATTATTGCACATAAATATCCTAACGAAACTTGTATAGGAGGATATAATGAAAGAATAAAACCTATGCCACATATAACAAACAAAACTAAGTTTAATATCTTTTTCTTTACATCTCCATTACTTCTAAAGTAATAATAAGTTGCCACTATTGCTCCTTGTGCAAAAATAATTATATCTGCAACAAAAGTACTAAACCACCATTGAATTGCTGGTGATAAAGTTATACATATAGCTCCAAGTAAAGAAATCTCTTTATTTCTTTTAGATAACATTAATGACATTTCATAAGAAAACATAAACAAACTTATTACTTTCAAACACCAATACCAAGAAAATCCTCTCTCAGTATCTAAAAAAATAAATCCCCAATTAAAAGGTTTACCTAATATAGTTACATCCAATACTGGTGAATATGCAGCCAAAACCATATCTTCACCATCAGATCTTATATTTTCATTTACCCTTGTAAGCTTATCTTCTTTCATTACTTGGGATAAATATAATGGAGTCTGAACTAACCATTCATCAGATCTTATAGGTCTAGGTGTTCCTTCTAAGACTGTTGTTTGAACATTCTCCTCTCCATAATCTTTGTATAACTGATCCCAATTTGCAATAGATGAGCCATGAAACTTAAATGCAACTAAAAATATAAATAATATAACTGCGAGATAATATCTTACTTTATGAATTTTTTCAAGAAGAAAAAATTTAGTATCACAAAGCAATAAAACAAATAAACAATAAAGTATTACTACAGTAATATAACTCATATAACTTTCATATGAATTAACACTTTGAATATAATATGATAGCCATAGTAATGCTAATAAAGGAACTAAAAATAATATAAATTTCCTTAAATTATCTTTCATACTTCACCTCTATATTTATTTTTTATATGTATCTCTTCTAAATAATTATTTCAGTTATATATGTCTCTCCCAATAATTAGGGCTAGAAGTATATTTAAGTATTTTTTCTTTTGGTAACTTTTCATATCTATGACCTAACTTATTTGCAATAAATCTAACACCAAAATTAGGAACTATATCAAAAAATGCTTTAAAGTTTTTTTCTTTTAATGAATTTATAACAACAAACTTAGCTAAATTAAGAGCACTGCTCCCTGCCCCTGAATTAGATATATATTCATGTTGTTTAAGAAATACACCTTGATCGAAGTATCTTTTTAATAATGAAGAATAACTATATTCATGTGAATGTATTACTTCTGCATCAGCACAATACTTTATTCTATATCCATTATTGATTATTTTATATGCAATATACATATCTTCATTTGTTAAAAGGTCTTTTCCATCATATCCATTAAGCTCTATAAAAACATCCTTCTTAATAGCAGAAGCTGCATCAGAATAAAAATAAGCCATTATTCCAAGCTTATCTAAATCTTTCTTTGATACCACTCTGCTCTCATCTGGATAGTTCTTCATTCTTGTATATCTTTCAATTGTTTTATTAGTACAAATTTGTCTAGAAAAAGATGCTTCACACACACCTTTTTCTAGACAATTTGTTAACTTATAAAGCCACATGTTATCTTTTATAATTATGTCTTGAGTTATAAATACAATTATATCTCCTTCAGCTTCATAAGCTGCTTTCTCTCTTGTTAAACTATGTGAAAAATCTTGTGACTCTATTATTCTATATTTAGCATTTATTGTTTCTAACTTTTCTATACTTTTATCTTCATGGCACTTTGTAACTATATATATAATTTCCCTTATATCTACTTTTATCTGCTTTCTTAATGATGCATCTAAACTTTCTATATATTTTTCCCCTTTATATAAAGGACATATTATTGATATTGCCATAAAAATCCTCCTGAATTTTCTATTCTTTTAATGAAAAATCTTCTCTATCTAAAGTTAAATTTTTATTATAATATGGGTCTCCCTTTTCAAGGAAATCTTCATATCTTTCTCTGAATCTCTTAAATTCTCCTTGAAATCTCTTATTAGTTGCTAAGTCATCTACTCCTCTACTCTTAGATTCGTAATGGTATAATTCTGCATATGGAGTCCATACATTTACTCTGCCAGTTTCTAAAACTCTTAGACAGAAATCAACATCATTGTATGCAACTTCAAAGCTTTCGTCCAATCCACCAACTTCATCAAATACTGATTTTTTAACCATTAAACAAGCACCTGTTACCGCACTTAAGTTATGAGTTATTCCAAGTCTTAAGAAATATCCATATTCTTTATGGTTAAATCCTCTATGAGCATGAGCTGCTGCTCCACCAAGTCCTACTATTATTCCTCCATGTTGTATAGTTCCATCTGGATAATATAACTTAGCACCAACACAACCAACATCTTCTCTTTGAGCTAGAGAAACCATCTTAGTTAACCATTCTTTATTAATAACTTCAACATCATTATTTAATAAAAGTAATAACTCTCCAGTTGCATACTTAGCTCCGAAATTATTTATACCAGAGTAGTTAAATCCTTTTTCCCAAGTTACAACTTTAATATCTGCATCAAGCTTTTGTATCTTTTCATAATATTCAAAAGTTTCCTTTTGTTCTGAGTTATTTTCAATAACAATAATTTCGTAATTCTTATAATCTGTTTTATTTAAAACTGACTTAATAGTTCTATCTAAATCATCAATATGATCTTTTGTAGGTATTAAGATAGATACTTTTGGATTTCCTATTATTTCATAATCTATTTCATATGTACCTATATACTTACCATCCTTAGCCTTTCCTTTGATTCCTTTTCTCTTTAACTCTTCATCTAAAGCTTTCTTTGCAGAATCATAACAATACATTTTATTTTTAGGATTTCCTGCAGTAGAACCTGAATGTACTCTCCAAGAATATAAAATCTTAGGTATATGATGAACATTTTCAGCAACTTCAGTAGCTCTTAAAATAATATCGTAATCTTGGCTTCCGTTAAAGCCATCTCTAAAACCATTTATTTTAGCCATTAAATCTTTTCTAAATACTGAAAAATGGCATATGTAATTGTAACTTCTAAATGTATCAATTGCAAAATCTTGTTTAAAGTGTGGGTCAAATCTATAATCACTTTTTTCATTTATCTTATCTTCATCAGTGTAAATGAAATCGATAGTTCTATCTTCATTAACAGCTTTAACAACTTCAAATAATGCATTAGGTTCTAATAAGTCATCATGATCAAATAGCCCTATATAATCTCCAGTAGCCATATAGTAGCATTCTTGTGTATTTCCAGCTATTCCTTTATTTTCATCAAGATACTTAACCTTTATTCTCTTATCATTTCTTGCATATTCATCTAGCATTTCATTTATATAAGATTCTTCTGAGTTACCATCAGCAATACATAATTCCCAATTACTATAACTTTGATTTAAAACCGAATCTATAGTTTCTACTAATAAATGTTTTGGTGTTTTATATGTTGGTATTAAAATACTTATAAGTGGTCTATATTCAAATTCATAGTTCTTTTGCAGTTCTAGTTCTGCTTTAGTGGCAACATGATTTTCTATCCAAGTTTTATATTGTAATCTTTCTCCCTTTAACTTCGATATTGCCTTTAATACAAAAGCTTTAAATCCGTTATCCTTAATAAACTCC
The DNA here is from genome assembly GCA_015058405.1 of Clostridium sp. Taxonomy (GTDB): domain Bacteria; phylum Bacillota; class Clostridia; order Clostridiales; family Clostridiaceae; genus Clostridium. The sequence continues at coordinate 29,819 of SVCL01000033.1, read as the reverse complement.
ATAGCTCTATTAATATTAGCCTTATTTAAATTCTTAGCTACTACAACAGATAAAGTTCCTAGTTTTTTAATTCCTCTAAAGAAATTAAATATCATATCTCTAAATCTATAAACAGATACTAAATATCTCCACCCACTAGAGTTATATATCTTTCTTAAATCTTTAGTTACTCTATCTAAATCTAAAGCTAATTCTCTTTCTTCTATATCTTCATAGAATAGTTTCATACAAACAGCATCATATTTATCAGTAGCGACCTCAATTTCATCGCCTTCTTCTATACGAATTCTAACTTTAAGTTTTTCTTCAAATACACCTACAGTATAAGGTAATACAAATTCATTCCATCCTTCTTCTAAGTTTTCTACTATTTGTTCACCAACTAAGCTTTTATACTCTTCTTCAAATATCTCTACTCTTATTATACCTTTAAATTTTTCTACATTTTTAAAGAAAAGTTCTACTTTTCTTATATTAAATTGGCTGTATCTATAATTAAATTCATAACTTTTTTTCGAAGTTACTAGTATACTATTTGAAGGATCTCCACCAACTCGTATTATTTTCAAATTTTTATCGTTCATTTAATTAACCATCCTTATAATCTTCTTAATTATCTAATATTCTACTCTATAACATTCCACTCATGATTTATATAAAATTTACCTTCTGATATATACTTATTAGCAATTACAAATTCGCAAACTGCTGTTTTATAATCAAGATTTACTATACTTTCATCTGTAAATATTCCTACATCTATTGTATAAGTTCCACCAAGTAAAGGCATTTTAGGTATTCTATAAACAACCTTATGTCTACCAAAAGTATTAGGAATTTCAACTTTTTCTAGATAAGTATTTGGTCCAAAAACATAATCTCTTGAAGGTGTATATATAGCAGCTCCTAATAAGAAATTATCTATTTTATCTTTATAAATATCATAAGTTATTTCTACCTCTAAATCATCGAAAGTTCTTAACTTATCTTTAGATAACTTAACCTCACCAATTGAAGCTAAAGTATCTTCATTTGTAGGTACTTTAAATTCCCCGTTATCTTCTTCCTCTACAACTTCCTCAACAGCTTCTTCTGCCTTAGCTTCCATTCTTACATCAGCTTGATTATCAAGTGTACCATATTTCATAAAATCTTCATATAAATCAGCTATTTCACTTGATTCACCATTAGCCTCTATCTTTCCATCCTTAATCCATATAGCTTTATTACAGAATCTTTTTACTTGTTCTGTAGCATGCGATACGAATAATATAGTAGTTCCTTGTTCCTTTAACGCCTTCATCTTGTCTATACATTTAATTTGAAATCTAGTGTCTCCTACTGCTAAAGCTTCATCAACGATTAATATATCTGGATTTACATTACTAGCAACTGCAAATGCTAATCTAGCAAACATACCACTAGAGTATATCTTTACTGGTTGATTTATAAAATCACCAATATCAGCAAACTCTACTATATCTTTAACTCTTTCTTGCATCTCTTCTCTTGTATATCCCATCATAGTACCATTTAAATATATATTTTCCATTCCTGTATATTCCATATTAAAACCAGTACCTAATTCTAGAATAGCAGATATTACACCTTTTATTTCTATACTTCCTGATGTAGGAGTTAATACACCTGTAATCATTTTTAGCAAAGTAGATTTACCAGAACCATTCTTCCCAAGTATCCCTACTGCATCACCTTTTTCTACATCAAATGTCAAACCATTTAGTGCAACGAATTCTCTATGATAACACTTATGTCTTATTGATAATGTTTCTTTTAATCTATCCATAGGATCATCATATATATTATACTTTTTTACTAAGTCTCTAACCTTTATTACTACTTCACTCATATACTTACCTCACTATATAACATCTGAGAAATGTGGCTTAAGCTTTTTAAACATCTTAACACCTAAACATAAAACGACTAAACAAAATGCCCAGAAATATAAAGTTTCATAAGGTCTTTGCCAAAAATAAATTTTATCTATGAAAGAATCTCTATATCCTGTAACTACATAATACATAGGATTTAACTTAAATAATCTTTGTGCAAATCCTGGTAGCATATCTATTGTCCAACCTATTGGTGTTGCCCAGAAACCTACATTTATAATTATTCCTATTATTTGTCCTAAATCTCTAAAAAATAATACTACTGATGAAGTAAATAATGTTATAGAGAATACTAAAACAATCATAGCAAAAGAATAATACATAAATTGTAATGAACATATATCAGGATAATATCCATAAACAGATGTTAAAACATATATAAATAACACAAAGAATAAATGTACAAATAACGAAGAAATTATCTTTACTGTTGGTAATACTTCTATTTTAAATACAACCTTCTTTACTAAATAACTATATTCTAAAAATACATTAGTTGTAGAAGGTAACGCATCTGAGAAGAAAAACCAAGGTATTATACCACATATAAACCATATAGTATAAGGAGCATTTCCTACATCAGCACTTCTAAATCCAACGGTAAATACAAACCAATAAACAAATATAGTTATTAATGGATTAATAAATCCCCAAACTATTCCTAAATAAGATGATGCATACTTATTCTTAAAGTCATTTTTAGATAATGATTTTATTACTCTTATATTATCAAAAGACAATTTAACAAACTTCGCAGCTTTCTTTATTCCTGTTAATGCATTAGCTGTTATATATGCAAGAAGTAATGCTGCTATTCCCATAAGTACATCATAATATGTTGGTTTAGATGTTATATCTTGTACTATATTAGCTACATTATCTAATTCTACATAAGAATCAGATCCTGTAATTGTCATATCAAGCCCTGTATCTGTAACCTTATACTCTAAATCCTTACTACCTGCAATATAATTTTCTATATCCCCTTTAGTAAAGTTAAATGTTTTAGTTCTCTTTAACATTAAGTTTTTTATGCTTAAATCTTTACTTACTGTTCCAAAATCTATTCTTATATTTTTAGTAAGTTCAGGTACAGCAAAACTTAATTTCTTTTCCTTACCCAAGTCACCATATGCAACTTTAAAGGAATTTTCTTCTGTCCATGCCTTATTACCATCTGTATCATAATAAACTTGGTATATTTCTGCATCATTAGATTGTAGTTCAAATGTTAATTTAGCTGTACTTGGTTGATCATAGTAATATTTTTCAAACAAACCAAATAGTATAGCAGTTAATATGCAAGTACATAAAAAAATAAAAATCTTTCTTTTGGATATCTTTTTCATGCTTTTCTCCTTCTTCTTAATAAGCATTAGTATTTATAAAGCCTTTATAAATTGTCATAAATACAATTTTAATATCTAATGCTAAACTCCAGTTTTCAATATAGTAAATATCACATTCTATTCTCTTTTCAATAGATGTATCACCTCTCCATCCATTTACTTGAGCCCAACCAGTTATTCCAGGTCTTACTTGATGCTTCACCATATACTTTGGTATTTCATCTTTAAACTTTTCTACATAAAAAGGTCTTTCTGGTCTTGGTCCTATTAAACTCATATCTCCTTTAAGGACATTAAAGAATTGTGGTAATTCATCTATACTAGTTTTTCTTATAAATGTTCCTACTATTGTTTTTCTTGGATCATTCTTAACTGTCCAGTCTAACTTTTCCTTTTCGGGATCTTGTTCTCTCATACTTCTAAACTTATACATGACAAAAGGCTTTCTATTAAGTCCTATTCTTTCTTGTTTAAATATAAGAGGCCCTTTTGATGTAGTTTTTACAAGTATTGCTACTATAAGCATTACTGGAGATGTTAGAATTATAGCAATTAAAGATCCTATAATATCTATAGCTCTTTTTATTGCTTTATTAAGTATATTATCCAAAGGAATATATCTCATATTTATCAAAGGTATTCCACCAATTTCCTCTACATAAGGTTTGGCAGGTAAATACTTGTAATAATTTGGAATTATTTGAGCTCTTACCCCTAATTTTTCACAAATAGATATTATACCTTTTAACTTATCATAATCTTTCATTTCCAGGGTAATAATTATTTCATCTACATCTCTATTTTCACTCAAATAATTATCTAATTCTGATATTTTTCCCAAATACTCTAAGTTATCACACTTTACATCTTCATCTTCAAAAATACCTAAAACTTTATATCCCCAATGTTTATTATCATTTATAAGTTTATTAAACTTTTTAGTTCCATCACTAAATCCAACAAATACTGTATATTTAGCATTTAATCCTTTTTTTCTAGCTCTTCTCATAGCTATCCTTATAATTATTCTTTCTAAAGAAGTAAAAGTAATTAATACTAATAAGAATATAATAAGAAATGATCTAGAATAATCTATTTTTTTATTTAAAAATAATAATCCTGTAAATATTATTATTCCCCATAAATTAGCAACTATAATATTTAAAATTTCTTTACTTAAGAATACCATTCTTTCAGTATTATACAGCCTTTTAAAGTTATAAATTATTAAATATATTGGAATCATTATTAATACTGGAATAAGATATTCTTTAAAACTTAATAAACCACCTTCAATCTCCATGATGCCACTATGTATTCTTACATACCATGTAAATAAAAATGCTAAAACAATAATTAGTGCATCAACTATTACAAGTCCTTTATTAATTAATTTTTGATTCTGTTTTATCATATTCTACCCTCTCTTTAAAAGGTTAAATGTATTTCGTAATAACATCTTTTCTATTTTTATATAATTATATAGGTTACCTTTTACTGTTACCCTATGAATTTTCTTTTTTGTTTTTAACCCTTCTAGTACTCCACTTATATAAGGTTTACCAAGTCCCTTTAATATAAAATACACCCATTTTATAAGTATCCCAACAAATACAAATAAAGAGTTAACCAATATCTGAATATTAGGCATATTTTTATATATTAGATATATATTATTCCTAGCTGCTAGTCTGACCTTAAATTCATTGTATCTACTTCCACTTGTTGCACTACCTATATGATATACTTTAGCTTTTGCTGCATAATAATTTTTATATCCAAATATACGTGCCCTATAAGATATATCCATATCTTCTAGATAAGCAAAAAAGTTTTCATCAAAAAGCCCAATTTCATCTAATATACTTTTTCTATAAATAGCTGCTCCTGCACAAGACGAAAAAACTTCCCTTGATACTTCATATTCTTCGCTTAGCTTACCATCACCTATTTTAGCTCCCCATCCAAATATAGTATACTCATCCCCTACATCGTCAATTATATCTCTATCTATATATCTAAGCATTTTACTACAACAAGAAAATATATTTTCATCTTTACTTATACAATTATATAACTCTAATAACCAATCTTTATGAAGTTCTGTATCATTATTTAATAAAGCTACAAATTTGCTTTTACTTCTCTTAATACCTTCATTTACCGCTTTGCTAAAGCCATAATTTTTGTCCATACATATTAAGGTTACTTTATCCTTAAAATTTTCTTTTATATATTGAATACTTTTATCCTTTGAAGCATTATCAACTATTATTATTTCATCTGCTTTTAAAGACTGTTCCATCAAGCTTTCCATACAAGCTTTTAAGTATTTTTCTCCATTATAATTTGGAATTACTACTGAAACACCCATATATAAAAATCTCCTATATCTTTATAAAATGTTATGGCTGTGTTGTATAAATACTACACAGTCATAACATTCTACTACTAATTACTCTATTATTATCTTACTTATACATCTTTGCATAATACTTTTGATAATCACCTGATGTTACATTTTCCATCCATTCTTTATTATCTAAGTACCATTTGATAGTTTTTTCTATACCAACTTCAAAAGTAGTTTCAGGATACCATCCTAAATCTGCCTTTATCTTATCTGGTGCTATACCGTATCTTCTATCATGTCCTTTTCTATCTTCAACATACTTAATTAAGTTTTCAGTTACTTCCTTATCTACATTTTCATTGATGTAAGAAATTACTTTTTTAACTATTTGAATATTTGTTCTTTCATTGTGTCCACCAACATTGTAAACTTCTCCAAGAACTCCTTGTCTTACAACCATGTCGATTGCTTTACAGTGATCTTCAACAAATAACCAGTCTCTTACGTTTAATCCATCTCCATAAACAGGTAAATCCTTATGATTTAAACAGTTGTTTATTAATAATGGGATTAACTTTTCAGGGAATTGGTAAGGTCCATAGTTATTTGAACATCTTGTTATGTTTATTGGCATTTTGAAAGTATCACCATATGCTTTAACCATAAAGTCAGATGACGCCTTACTTGCTGAATATGGACTATGAGGATCTAATGGAGTAGTTTCCATAAAGTATCCAGTTTCACCTAATGAACCATAAACTTCATCTGTAGATACTTGAAGGTATTTAACTCCTTCTAACCAACCATTTTCTTCTGTATACCATGCATCTTTTGCACAATTTAAAAGATTAACAGTTCCCATAACATTTGTCTTAGCAAATACTTCTGGTTCTCTTATACTTCTATCAACATGTGATTCTGCTGCAAAGTTTACAACGTAATCAAAGTTATGTTCTTTAAATAACTTAGTAACTAAATCATGATCACAAATATCTCCTTGTACGAATACGTGATTAGGATTGTTTTCAACATCCTTTAAGTTTTCTAAGTTTCCTGCATAAGTTAGTGCATCTAAGTTTACTATCTTAACATCATCATACTTCTTTAACATGTATAATACGAAATTTGAGCCTATGAATCCAGCTCCACCTGTAACTAAATAAGTTTTCATAAATTTTTACTCTCCTTTATATTCAAAAGGAACATCTAATTCCTTGAATTTCTTTTGTACTTTATCCTTTTCAGATAATAATATTTCTTCAATACCATCTAATGGCCATTCTACTCCTATATCTGGATCATTCCAAATAACTCCTCCATCATATTCAGGTGCATAAAAATCTGTACATTTATAATTAAATATAGCTTCATCTGATAAAACTAAGAATCCATGTGCAAATCCTTCTGGAACATAGAATTGTCTCTTATTTTCATCTGAAAGCATGACACCTTCCCATTGTCCGTAGGTTGGAGAACCCTTTCTTAAATCTACTGCTACATCATACACTTGACCCTTAGTAACTCTTACCAACTTACCTTGTGTATGCTTTGTTTGGAAGTGAAGACCTCTTAAAACTCCCTTGCTTGACTTTGACTCATTGTCTTGAACAAATGTCATAGTTAAACCAGCTTCATCAAATTGTTCTTTATTATAGGTTTCCATGAAGTATCCTCTATTATCTCCGAATACCTTTGGTTCTATAATGTATAAGTCTTTAATCTTTGTTTCAATAAAATTAAAGTTTCCCATCTTTTTGCTCTCCTAACATTATATTAATTGATGTAATTACCTGTACATAATTCACATACATACAATTATATCAATTTATCATTCTTTTTAATACTATTATTATTATTATTTATTGTCAAATTTCTTAATTATTTATTAAATCTAACCATTCATGCTATTAGTCTTCCATCTTAAACGAACTCTACACATATTATTTTCTTTTTTTAATGAAAGAATAATATCCTAAGTAATAGACTATCAACCCTAATAAACCTCCAGCAAAATCAATAAGCACATCTACCACACTTGATTCTCTTTTAGGAATATATAATTGATGTAACTCATCTAATACAGCATAAAATAATACTCCAAATAAAATATATATAACAGCTTTTTTCCCCTTTAAGCCAAAACAAAAAAACATATTAGCAAATAAAATAGCTAAAATAAAGTACTCTACTGCATGAGCTATTTTTCTTAAAACCTTATTTATCATTATACGCTTATTGTTTTTTGTATTCTTAGATGCTTTAACTATAATATTATTTTTTCCATTTTCATTATTATTAAAACTACTTTCAGAATTTGTTTTAGTATTATCCTTAAAAATTTGTTCAATACTAATTATTTTATCAACTATTTTATAACTCCAATTATTAGAACTCTCTCCTGTCTGCGCAGAATTAAAAAATATAAAAATCATCCACATTATACATAATAGTACACTTATAACCTTCTTCATATGCCCCCTCCTAATACCTAAAAATAATTATCTTATGTAGTTAGAAATTAGTATTCATATATGTATAAAAATATATATTTTTATACATATATGAATAATCAAAAAACTTATGATAATAATAATCTATATAAAATTATTATTTCATAAGTTTCTTAATAAATAAAATAAAATTTATTTTTATATTTAGTAATTTAATCTTCCTAACAGAACTCTTAATTACTTATTCTCCATATATAAATTTATGTAATGCCTTTATATTAGGTTCTTTATCCCAATCTAAATGATATACACCCTTACTATTATCACTGGTTGTCCCATCTATAGGGATTCTAAATTGTTCTGTAGATCCTATGTCCACACCTAAAATATGTTTAGCTAAATCTAATGAATCTAATGCTGAAATATTTGTTTCTACATATGAACTCACTTCTGATATTACAGATGGATAACTTGTTACTGGTATATCTTTTGCTTTTTTAAATATATCAAACATAATATCTCTTTGTCTTTCTGTTCTATTAAAATCTCCATCCAGACGTCTTATTCTAGCATATGCTGATGTTTGTTCTCCAGTCAATAAAACATCTCCTGAAGATTTAAGCGATTCATACCCTAATTTGTAATTAATTTCTTGTCTTTGAGCTTCAGATACATTTACCTTATAACCTCCAAAAGAATCTACAATTTTCATAAATCCATCAAAATCAACTTTTGCATATTTCTTTATGTCTAAATTAAATATTTCATTTAGCTTTTGTATTGTTAGTGGTACTCCACCATAATTGTAAGCATAATTTATCTTATTAGCTTTCCCTTCTCCAAAGTATACATATGTATCTCTCATTATAGAAGTTAATTTTACTTTATTATTATTTTTATCCAAAGAAACTATCATTATTGCATCAGATGCATTTTCATCATGATCAATACCTAAAAGAAGTATATTTTCTATATTCTTTTCCTCACTCTTTTGAACAGTTTCCTCTGAAACTTTTAATTCCTCGTCAGACTCTTCTAGTTGCACTACCTGTGCCTTATTAATACTATTATATGCGACTACTCCTGTGGCAGATAATATAACTAATATACTTGCTATTATAATTAATACCTTTTTCACCTTATATACTCTCCTTCCTTCTAAAACTAAATTTAATTATATCATATCCTACTTCTATAAATAGTCACTTACTCTTATATTTATATATATTTTTCATACAAATTTTTGTTAAAAACACCTTAAGTTTCTTTTAAGAAATACTTTTAAATTAATCCTTATTAATTTAAACAATTTGCACTAATTTTGCATATGCATTACATGTAATTACGCTTATTTTTACAATATAATTGTTTTTAATATAAAAATAGCGTAGAAAACTTAGTGTTTTTTTACATTTTTCACTTGAATTAATATTCTATTATGGTAAAATATATTATAAATTCAAATAATAACAAGGAGGGGGATTCTCGTGGTAAAAAATAAAAAGAAATTCTATGCCACAATTTTTTCGCTTATTTTTTTAACTCAAACTTCACTTACTAGTGTTTCAGCATCAACAAGCTTTAATTCTAATAAGGAAGCTACACAGGTACTATCTAGTAACACATCTGATTCTGACAATGATTCAGAAGTTATTCTATCTAAAGGTGTTTACGAAAATGATAATGCTGCATTAAATTTTGTTGGAGAATGGACAAAATTAAATGATTCTAAATATAGTGGAGCTTCTGCTATGTTCTCTGAATCCAAAGGAAGTTACGTAGAATTCAAATTCAAAGGAACTGGTTTTACTTGGATTGGTTCTACTACACCAAACAGAGGTATAGCTAAGATTACTGTAGATGATAAAACTTATACATCTGATTCTTCTTTAGGTAATGTTGCATATAGCAAGAAATTATATACATTAAAAGCTTTAGATTACGGTGTTCATACTGTAAAAATTGAAGTTGATACAAAAAACGAAGCAGCAAAATCTATTTCTCAGGTAATTGATTCTATCGAAGTTATAGATGATACTCAAACTGTATTAAAACCAGGTATATATGAAGATAATGATCCTGTTTTAATGTATACAGGTAACTGGATAGATAATTCTGTTGGTAAACATAGCAATGGTACTTCAAAGTTCTGCCAAAGCGCTGGTAGTTATGTAGAATTTAACTTTGAAGGTACTGGATTCTCTTGGTATGGTGCTACTACTCCTAATAGAGGTATTGCTGAGGTTACATTAGATGAACAAGTTTATGATGTAGATACTTCGTCTTCTACTTCTGCTTATAGACAAAATCTTTGTACTATAGATAAATTAAGTTATGGTAAACATTCGGTTAAGATATCTGTTGCAGATAATAAAAATGATACATCTACTTCTATTGCTCAATCTTTAGATTTTATAGAAATTATAGATAATAATAAAATCTTAGAAAAGGGAACTTACGAAGAAGATAATAAAGCACTTAACTTTGTTGGTAATTGGTCACCAGCTCCTAACGCAAAATATAGTAATGGTAACGCCCTTATTTCAAACACTGAAGGTGATTATTTAGAATTTAAATTCTCAGGTACTGGATTTATATGGAATGGTTCTACTTCAAAAGATAGAGGTATTGCTAAGGTAACTATTGATGGTATGACTACTCCTATTACAAGTACAGTAAATACAGCTTGTAATGACGCTTCTTATAGAAAAGCTCTATATAAAATAGATACTTTAGGTTATGGTACTCATAGTGTAAAAATCGAGTTAACTGGTGATAAAAATGAAGATTCTAAATACTTAACACAAGTTGTTGATAATATTGAAATCTTAGATGCTACTCAAACTATTTTAAAGCCTGGTATATATGAAGAAAATGATCCAGCTTTAAGATACACTTCAAACTGGCTTTCAAGATCTAATTCTAATTATAGCTCTGATAACGGTAAATTTAGTAGTAATGCTGAAGATGCTGTAGAATTTAAATTTGAAGGTACTGGATTCTCTTGGTATGGACCACAAACTTTAAATAGAGGTATTGCACAAATCACTGTAGATGGAAAATCTTACGATGTTGATACTTCCACTACAAATCCTGGATATAAGAGAAATCTTTACACTATAGATAACTTAGATTCTAAAGTTCATACAGTAAAAATTCAAACTACTGATAAGAAGAATAATGCTTCTTCAAGTAATACTCAAGTTATTGATTTTATAGAAATTCTAGATTCTACAAAAGTTCTTAAAGCTGGTACTTACGAAGAAGATAACCGTGCATTTGACTTTGTTGGTGATTGGGCAAATTCTTCTAATGCAAAACATAGTAATTCTTCTGCAAAAATGTCTATAATTGAAGGTAGTTATGTAACATTTAAATTTGAAGGTACTGGATTCTCTTGGATTGGTTCTACTACTAAAGATAGAGGTATTGCTAAGGTTACTATTGATGGTTATACAGATGGACCAACTTATGATGTTGATACTTCAAGTTCAACTTCAGGATATCAACAAGAATTATTCTCTATAAATACTCTGCCTTTTGGTGTTCATACAGTTAAAATTGAAGTAACAAACAAGAAGAATGCTACTTCTAATTCTATTGGACAAGTTGTTGACTGCATAAAGATTCTAGATGCTACTTCTGCTGTGCTTGAACCAGGTATCTACGAAGAAGATAATCCTCTATTCATATATACAGGTAACTGGACAAATGTAGATGATCCTAAGGATAGTGCTTCTAAAGCTAAGGCCTCTATGAACACTGGAGCTTCAGTAACATTTAACTTCTACGGTACTGGATTCTCTTGGTTCGGACCTGCAAATATAAATAGAGGTATTGCTAAGGTTACTGTGGATGGTAAAGAATATGATGCAGATACTTCTTTTGAACCTGGTTATAAAAAAGAACTATATACTCTTGATGGATTAACTCTTGGTAAACATACTGCTAAGATTGAGATCACAGATAATAAGAATGAAAATTCAAATTCTAATATTCAATATATTGATTTTATCGAAATATTAGATAGTACTAAAGTTCTTAGTGCTGGAACTTACGAAGATGATAATATTGCATTTAAGTATACTGGTAATTGGATTAACTTAACTGGATCAAACTACAATGGAAATTCTTCTAAATTCTCTTCTGATGCTGGAAGTTCAATTGAATTTAAAATTAATGGTACAGGATTTACTTGGTATGGATCAACTACTCAAAACAGAGGTATTGCTAACGTAATTATTGATGGTGTGTCTTATCAAATTGATACTGCTTCAGCACAAGGTGGTTATAAAAAAGCACTTTTCAGTATTGATGATTTAAACGCTGGTAAACATACTATTAAAATTGAAGTTACTAATAATAAAAATGCAAATTCAGCAGCTAACTCTCAATCATTTGATTTTATCAAAGTTAGATAATTTATAAATTTTCGAAAAAGATTGATGTATTAATTTACATCAATCTTTTTATTTTTTTCATCCTAAAATTATTTAGATAATTACATAATTTCACTCTTAAACAACTAACAGCCTATTTGCTTTGAACATACATGCAGTATAAAACAATATCATATTTTATGAAAATCACAATAAGTTACAATCTAAGTATTTACATCATAATAAGACTTAATTTTATTAACTTATCCCTTCTCCTTTTATTTCATTATTTTTATTTTTTTATTATATTTGAATATATATGTAAAATAAAATATAATATAATTATATTATCCTAGTTTTATAATTCAAATAAAATTTTAAGGAGGAATAAAGATGAAATATAAACCAATTACCTGTGTTTGGGAAGTAACAATGGCTTGTAATATGAGATGTAAACATTGTGGTTCAAGCTGTTCTGTTGCTAAAGAAGATGAATTAACAACAGAAGAAGCAGTAAAGCTTTGTAAAGAATTTGGTGACCTAGGACTTCGTTGGGTTGTTATTTCTGGAGGAGAAGCACTCACACGAAAAGACTGGTATATAATTGCACAAGCATTAACTGATAATAATGTAATTCCTAATCTAATAACAAACGGATGGCTGCTAAATGAAGCTACAATTCGTAAAGCTGAGGAAGTTGGTATAAATAGTATTGCTATAAGTATTGATGGAACCGAGAAGAACCATGATTACATAAGAAAACCTGGTGCTTTTAAAAAGGCATTGGAAGGACTAGATTTGCTAAAAGAAAGTAATATTCATTCAACCGTAATTACTACAATTAATTCTAAAAATATTAATGAATTAAGTGATATGAAAAAGATATTTATTGAACATGGAGTTACTTCCTGGCAATTGCAAATAGGATTACCTATGGGTAACTTATCTCATAACAAAGATTTACTAACAACTCCAGAAATGATTAATAATATAATAGATTTTGCCTATGATACAGTTAAAGAAGGTTTAATTAAAGTAGATTTAGCGGATTGTATAGGATACTTTAATGCAAAAGAAGCATTTGTAAGACAATCCTTCTCCCAAAGTGATGTTTACTATTGGGACGGTTGTGGTGCAGGCACATCAAATTTTGGTATATTAAGCAACGGTGATGTTCTAGGCTGTACCTCTATTAGAGATGAACAATTCATAGAAGGAAATGTAAGAGAAAGATCTTTAACAGAAATATGGAATGATGAAAATTCATTCAAATGGATGAGATCAATGTCAAAGGACTTGTTAAAAGGTAAATGTTCAAAATGTATATATGGCGACCTTTGTAAAGGAGGCTGCTCTAATACTAGACTTACGATGAATGGTAGTATTTATTCTGAAAACAAATATTGTTCATACAACTTAGCACTAAATAAGGTTGAAGATAATCTAAAATTAATAACAGATATAGATACCTTAATTGAAAAATCTAACTTTTTCATCGAAAACAAAAATTATCAGTTAGCTGAACTTGCTTTATCCATTGCATCTTCAATGGATGAAAACAATATATGTATACTAGATAAATTGGCCCATGTTAATTATGAACTTCACAATTATACCATTTGTAATAAATTAAAAGAAAAGATACATAATTTAAAGTCAATGATTAAATAACTTACGTATGCTAAAGAACATTGTTCTTTTCCATAAATATTATTAAAAAGGGGGTTTTTTTATATGAAAGAAATTTTATCTAACAAAGAATTATTAGAAATTATAGGTGGAAGCAATGCTTTTCTTAATGTTGATTTAACATTATTAAATTCAGCAAATAAAGTATACAGTGATAATGTTGCTCCTAGCATGTATAACTTTGAACCTGTAGACCCAATAATTAAGCGTAGAGAACCTTAATTCTAAACTTAAAAGGTGCTGTCGCACAACTTAATTACTGTTGTGGGGCAGCACCTTTCTATTGTCATGACTTTAATTTACATATTTTATTTTGAAACCTTTTTACCCCAGTATCAAAACTTATTACTTTTCTTATAAAGTCTAATAAATAACTCCATATTAAGCTACATACCATTACAAATAAGCACATCAATATAGGATTACCTAAACTATAAGTAAAGTCTTTCAAAAAATAATTTCCTATAAACATATGAACATAAAAAATATCCATAGATTTTTTTCCAAAGTATACGAAAAACTTATCAAGTGTTTTCACCTTACCATACCCCAAATATACAGTTATCATAAGTACAAATGATAATATATAATCAAGCTTAAACATATAAACATTATCCTTTGCACCTATTTGTCTTATAAAACAAACTAATAATAATAAACTTAATATTGCTATGTAAGGAATACCTTTTTCATTCACATAATTTTTTATTTTATCTAATGTATTATCCGCAGCAATTGTAATTCCAATAACAAAAGGACAAATCCATGCTATTATACTTGTTATATTACCTATATGAATTAATTCTACAAAACTTAAAATAAAAGTTAAAATTGCAAACTTCCATTTATATTTCTCAACTAGTTCTAATAGTAATGGATATAGTATATAACAAATCATTATCTCAGTTACAAACCACCATGAACTATTTATCCCTTGATATCCAACAACATATTGAAAGCCTGTACAATTAAGTAAAAATCTTAAAACCCTATGATTGGGAAATGAGCTTAAGAATATATCTTTAAAAAAACATAATCCTATCAAGCTTGATGTAATTACTATAAATAAATAATTTAAATATAACTTACTAAGTCTTTTTACATAAAATTCTTTAATTTTAATTTTTCCTTTAGTCCCCTTATATAATCCTAAACCACTTAGCATTATAAATACACTCACACATACCTTACCTATTACACCTATTCTTTGAGATACTGCAATTCCATTTATAGATACCCCAATATCCGGTACATTCCAAAATAAATGATGAACTACCATTAAAATTATTGCTATTCCCTTACAAACTAAGGTATTATCTTTATTAAATCCCTCTTCCATATATATTAATACCTACCTTCTCCAAAATTACTTGTTAAAGATTTTTCTTTATTTTTTATTACATCTTTTCTCAATTTAAGTAAAAACCACTTGCCTATTAAAGGTAAAAAAACACCTACAACTCCATAAACTATCCACCATACTCCTGTAGAATTTAATACTGGAAAACTTCCTATAAGTTCATATTCCTCTCCATATACCACTACTTCTATTAAATTTACCGTTTTAAATGCTAAAAAGTGTAGTGTCATAATCACCATAGTATTTCTTCCTATATAACTTATCTTTTTATTTAAAGATGTATCTTCTATAAGTTTACTCAAATATAAAATCATATATATTCCCAGCAAAGAACTTAAAATTAATAATAATGGATTGGTATATTTATTAATTACCATATCCACTTTATTTACTGGTGCTAATGCTATTATAGATAATACTGAAATAATAAAAACATAAAAATTCAACTTAATCTTTTCTTTAAATACCTTATATAAATAACCTAGATAGTAAAAAAACAGTGCAACTAGAGATATACTAAAATATCTAGGTAAATTGGTATAATACCCCACTATAAATAACACTACTACACTAGCCATCACATATAGCTCTCTTTTCTCTACCTTTTTTAGCAATCTCCTAATTATAATGAACAACATACTAACTATAAGTAACGAAGATAAAAACCACATTGCTCCACCAACTTGTTCTCTACAACTACAAGTTAAGGTATTAAAAAATTGTCTCATAAAATCTTTTATTTTATACTGCTCCTGAACTTTCCCCATAAAGTTAGAAGCCTTGCTATATATATTTAATTTATAAAATACATTGTGCAAGGCTAAAAAACTTAACCCATATGCTAAATACGGTATATATAAACTTCTTATCTTTCCCATAGCAAGGTTTATAAAACCTTTTTCTTCTTTGTCCTTATATACAGTTCCTGATAAAAAGAAAAATAAAGGCATATGAAACTGATATATATAATTCCTTAACGGACTATTTGTATGTCCCAATACAACTAAAATAATTCCTATTCCTTTAGCTATATCAATATAACCAACTCTCTTTTTTCCCCCATTTATTTTAACCACCTCTAAATTCTTATACTAAATCTTTTACCTTTTTGGCCGGTACGCCTCTATATAGACTATTAGGTTCACAATCCTCCACTACTACTGATCCAGCTGCTATTACACACCCTTCTCCTATAGTAACTCCTGGTAAAATAGTAACCTTAGCTCCTATCCAACACCCTTTATTTACTGTTATTCCTTTTGAAATATTTTCACCTGCTCTTTTTTCACTGCTGCCTATTCTATGAGAAGATGTGCAAAAAGTAACTTCATAAGCTATATTGCATTTTTCCTTAATACATATTGGTGCAGAAGTATCAAAAAAACACCTATGGTTTACAAATGTACCATCCCCTATAGAAAGCTTATTCCCCCCAATAAAACATTCAGAATGAATGGATGCTTGTCCTATATCCAATCCTACTACCTTATATAAAACCTTTCTTATTTTGTTATGAAAAATATTACTAGAACATATTCCATTAAGATAAAATTTCATAACTTTGTTTCCAATTTGTTTTCCCATAATCCTACTCCTTATTAAATTTAAAATATTTCTTCAAATTATTATTTGTAACAAAATTTATTATTTCATCTTTTTTGTAAATAAAGCTAAAAATCATTATTAAAACATAATAAAAAACAAAACCTAGTATCAAATTATCTAAATGTGAATTAAGCAAAAATGCTGCTATACCTAAAATTATATATATAGCATCTTTTAGATTACCTTTTGTAAAATTGAAATGTTTCATAGAATATAAGTACCATATTGCAAATGATATTAAAGTTGCACATGCTACTGACACACTACTTCCAAATAAAATAACAGCAACTGAATTTAATGTTCCTGCACAAATAAGCATTTTAAACACCGTTGTAACATAGGTCTTTTGCATCTTTTTCACCTTATAAAGATTAATATAAATTGCATTAATAACTATCATAAAAGGGAAGGTAGCAAAAAGAAACGCTATTATATAAAGACTTGGAATATACTTTTCTATAAATAACTTTATAATCTCACCAAACACAAAATATGCTCCACTTGCAAACATCCCTACCACTACCAAGTAACTTTTTATTTCTCTTATCTTTTTTTCTTCTACACCTTTAGCTAGATAATTATACATAATAGTTGTAACAGAATTTATCATAACAGTTATAAAAGTCATCATTGATACCGCAAATGAATAATATGCAAATTGGGTACTATCAAAGGCTATCTTTACAAACCATCTATCAATTGCCAAGAAAAATAATACAGAAAAATTTCCTATCATTATTCCTATTCCACTTCTAAAATTATCATGAATCCCATCTTTATCAAGAACTACTTTATCGACCTTATTTCTTTGATTGAACTTAATTAACAAATATACATATAAACCATAGTAAATTATTATATACCCTACACAAAAGCTTAATGAAGTACTGTTCTTTAATACAAATATATTTATACTTATCATTACTAAAATAAAAAAACTAAGCATATTAGTTATTTTAGAGTATAGCTTAAATTCTCCTGTTGCTTGATAAAAAAACTTATATAGAGCTTGCATATTTAAAGGTATTATACATAAAGAAAATAGAAATATTATTTCATCTTTTAAAATTATAGAAAGAACAATAAAAAATACAGTAATTATCCCTTGAAATAAAAAGAAAAATTTACTTTCTCCCTTTAGCTCTTCTATATTAACTTCCTCTATTTCCTTACCACCATATTTTAAAAATTGTCCATCTACAAAACCAAAATGTAATAAACCTATATAAGATAAATAGAAAGTAAATGTTTTTAGAGAGGCATATTCACTTACACTTAAAAATATTGGGATAACTAAGCCTGTAACTATACCCACTAACATATTTATAAAGTTTGCACCAAAAACCCTTATTATATTTTTCTTAAAATCCATACACTTCATCCTTTACTATTTAAATGGTAGATAAAAAGCTTTTTTAAACCCTTCTGCCATATGCTTATAACTATATTCAGATTCTATTATATTTTTAGAATTTATCCCCATACTCTCTTCTAATTCTTCATTATCTAATATCTTCTTCATAGCTTCTACAAGCTCATCTACATTATTTTGTTCAACCATAAATCCATTGTGTCCATCTTTTATAAGATCATATGCTCCCCCATTTGCTGTCGTGGATATTACAGGCTTTCCAATTTCCATAGCTTCATTTGTGGATAATCCCCATATTTCTACCCAACCATTATGAAATCTATTTGGTAAAACAAATATATTACTTTCAGCAAAATAACTATATCTATCTTTTGGCTGAACTAAACCTTGAAAATAAATATTTCTTATTCCAAGCTTATTAGCTAAAGCTATACATTCATCCTTATATGGACCTTCTCCACATATAAGTAAAAAAGAATTTTTATAATTTAGCTTTGCAAATGCTTTTATTAATACATCCAAACCTTTAAATTGAACAATTCTTCCAAAATATAATATTACCTTCTTATCACTTGGTATACCTATTTCCTTCCTTACTTCCTTTGTCTTTTCTTTGATATTTATTGTACTTGCATCATGAGCTATTGTTATTTTACTTTCCGGAATATTTGTACTCATAAAATATTCTTTCGCCTTAACTCCTGGTACTACATTAGTATCAACTAATAAGCCTAACATCTTCATTAGTATCCTATAAACAAAACATTTGAACCTTTTACTATTACTTAAGTACTCCTTAGGGGCATCCCATCTCTCCCAAAAGTATGCAACTTTTTTTCTTCTAAGTTTAGCAATAATAGCACACGTAAAAGCCTCAAATATTTGATCAAAACTATCAAGAACCGTAACCAAGATAATATCATATTCATAAGTTCTTGCTGCCTTTAAAGATTTCCAAGCTATTTTAAATTTGTTTTCTACTATTTCATAATCTATGTTGCCTAAATTAGATTCCTCATCCTTCATCCCCTTATACAAAGATTCACTTTCCTTTACTTTAGTAAACATATACTTAACATTACATATTTTGCTAAGCTCAATAAAAAAAGGTATCCTATACCAAGTCATTGAGTTATGCATAAATAACACTTTTATATCTTTCATAATTACTCCTCAAAATACACTAAACATTCTGATTTATGCTGCTATATCAATTTCTTCTATAGAAGAATCTTCATCTACATAAGATTTTTCAATCATATTTAATAATACAAAACTTAATACAACATATATAGGACTATAGTAGGCATCTGCTAGAGTTGTTATTACCGTTCCTAAATAAACAGAATATCCAAATACCTCATATCCTTTTTTAGTTTTTTTACATAGCATAAAAGATTTAATAACTAGTACTACTATTAGAGCTACATACCAAGCAAGTCCTATCAAACCATATAAAACATAGAATCCTGTTATCCCAATGTCATTCAAGTAAAAATTTTCATTAGATCCTTCCATTTGAGTTCCTATTTCTGACTTAGGAGTTATAACCCCTCTTCCTACTAATGGATTCTCAACTTGTGCTAAGAAAAACTGTTTTTCATTAACTCTAGCTAAATAATTTCCAGTATTTGATGTCATCTCCTCTTTTGTTAATTGATACATTTCCCAAAGGCTGTTAAATGATACGGTTAATCCAATAGCCAGCACTGGAACCATTATCATAATTAATTTAAGTTTACTTATGTTTTTATCTATGGCTAATATTAATGCTATTCCAATACCAACTCCAAATATAATCATCCTAGTTTTTAAAACTACCACTATACAAAATAATTGCATTAAAATACAAAAAACATATATAGGTTTTCTTTCAAGCAATAAATATGAAACAGTTATAAATGTCCCATAAATGACCACACCACCAGATAATAATAATCTAAGTTCTCCATACCTTACTGCTGATGTCATCTTTAAGAAGACAATTCCACTTCCATGAACTGCATATTGTACTGTATATAAAACAGATGCTATTACCGATATAACCATAATTGTCTTTTTAACTATTTCATAATTTCTCTTAGTAAACTTAATCAAATAATTTATAGGAATAACAGTTAATAAAGTTAAAAACTCACCTTGAATAAATATTCCTAATATTAAGGATTGATTGTAATGAGAATATGTATAGTAAGTAGCCATTATAGCTAGTAATAATGGACACATACATATCAAATTAAAAGGAGATAACTTATTTTCAATTCTCCCAAGCAAAAAATCTCTTATAGCATATAAACTTAACAATCCAAATAAAAGAATATTTAGCTTTGCATATTGTATGTTACTTCCACCTACTACAAAAGCTAATGGTACAAAGTTCAAAAATCTATCACTTATTAAAACCATTAGTATTAATATAAATAAAGGTTTGTCATTAAAAAAGAACATTACCTCTATTCCTATACAAGCTGCACATGCTAAAGCTAGTGGCATAAGTCCCATAGACATAAATAATGCTGCAAAGCCACCAAGGCCAATAACTGTTAATAAATATACAAGGTTTTTTATCTTAATTTCATCAAACATACTTTAAATTCACCATTCTCTAAAACTTTTAATTTCTTCTTTTGCCATATACTTTCCTGATAAAATCCCCCAAACCTTCTAGGCAAGGATTAATATTGAATTTTTTAGTACTTATCATTTTAATAAACCATAAAATGAACATACAATATCCCGTTAACTTACTTTTTAAGCTCATATTATTTTTAGTAAATAACAATCTATTTCTAACAAAGTAATATTGATAATTTTCAGAAAATCTTTCTGTAGATACAGATTCCTTGTGATATATAACAGATTCAGGACAATATATCATCTTATATCCACCTTTTCTTATTCTTACACTATAATCTGTATCTTCATAATACAAAAAGTAAGATTCATCAAGATAGCCTACATTTTCTATAACCTCTCTATTAATTAACATACAGCAGCCACTAGCAAATCCCACTTCTTTCTTAGTATTAAATTGACCTTTATCTTCTTCCCTTAACCCATATATTATGGTATTAGCTTTAAAAAGATCTATATCTCCTCCTGCATACCATATAATATTTCGATTATAATAATTCTTTATCTTAGATATGGTTACCCCAACCTCTGTACTCTTAAATTGTTCATCAACTAAAATATTTAAGAAGTTTTTTTCTACTGTTGTATCATTATTTAACAACAATATATAATCTGCCTTTTCCTTTAGTGCAACTTTAATTCCAATATTATTACCAGCAGCAAATCCTAAATTTTCACTAGACTGAATACAATATACATCTTTATATTTTTTAGATACGATATTACAACAGTCATCAAAAGATGCATTATCTACTACTATAATTTTAAAATTCTTATAGTTTATTTTTTGCAGACTCTCTATACATTCAAGGGTATGTTCTACGCCATTATAATTAACAAGTATTATATAAACTAACGGTTCCTTAATCATTTACTACCCCTCTTATTTCTTAGTTCTAATATTCTTTTATCATGTCTTCAGCAATCTTGTCCCATCTAAAGTTTTCTGATAACCTTTGATTTTCTTTTCCTTTTTCTATAAGTTTGTCTTTATCTTTGCTCCAGCTTAATATAGTTTCTATAATTTCTTCTTTACTTTTCCCCATAAATATTCCTGAAGCATGTTCAAACATATCATGACACTCATCATCACCATCTGTTGTAACAATAGGAACACCATTTCCTAAAAAAGCAAGAAAGCTTCCTCTTCTTAGAGATAACCCATCATCAAAAGGTAATACAGCTATATCCACCTTGGACATCTCTCTTATAACATCATCATTACTTAAATAACCTGTTATTCTTATATCATTTTCTAAGCCACTATCTTTAATAAGCTGACAAATCATCTTATGAAATCTTGATCTATCATTCTCTTCACCTGGTTTTATTTCTCCCATTATAGTGAACTTAAACTTCTTTTCCTTATCTATACTTTTTATATCTTTAAATATATCAATAAGCTTCTCTACACCTTTATTATGATATACAAATCCAAAATAAGCTAAATTTACAAATTCTTCATCTACATCTTTACTTAACTTATTTGTTTCAATATTACTTCCTATTAAAGTTTTCTTAACCTTATTTCCAAAAACCTTTTTTACAGTTTTATAATCATGTAAAGCAGGAATAAAAATCTTATTACTAAATATAAGCATTAATACAACTACTATTTTTCTTAATAATCTGGCCTTAGTAAATTCATGTAATCTTAGATTAACCTTTATCTTCTTCTTTCTTAACAAGTTACTAACCCTTATATATAAAGGCAATATACTTACAAAAAGCCCTTTCTTATAAGCACCTCCTGGATAATCAATATGAATTACATCAATATTTTTTTCACTTATTAACTTTTTTACAACACTTATCTTTTTCAAACTAAAATTCCAATCTTCAAAAAAGTATGACTTGTCCTTGTACTTAGATGAATTAATAAATTCCTTTATTTCTGGATAACTTGTTGTTAATAATGTTGTATTAACATCTTTTAAATTGTCAAATTCTGATAACAGCTTTTCTGCGCTATCCCCTATTCCACTCTTCTCCAAAGGAAAACTTGCTGAAATAAATAACATGTTCATTTATTTATACCTCATTTTTTATATTATAGATTTTAATGTATTAACTAAATATTTAGGAAAATGTAAACTTACATCTGAATGATTAGTATAATTACTTACATCCTCTTCGTATACAATTCCTTTTTCTCTAATATCTTGTATTAACCATTTAACATGTTCTTCATATGTATGTTCTTCTGTTGAATAATGAAGATATATCTTTCCTTTAAAATCTTTAGATTCTTTAATTTTATTAGGCAATAAATCATTTAAATACTCTATGTTCTTTGTATTTACATCGCCTACTATATACTTTAAAGTTCCAAGCTTCTCTCCCTCATCATTAAGATAATCTCCCAAATAATACTGAGGAGCTCCAATAATCATATCAACATCTTTATTTATGCCAAAATTTAAAGCTGCATAAGCTCCTTTACTTGTTCCCACATATATTATCTTCCTATAATTACAACAGTTGGCTACTCTATTAATCAATTCTTCTGTGCACTCCTGAATCTTATAATCAGAATTACATCCTAAGTAATAAGCTCCTCTTTCATCAAACCCAAAATCATCTAATATAAATAACTTATTTACCTTAAACTTTTCCAATGTCCTATGATAATTATACCTAGCTTTAATACCCACTCTAGTACAAGCACTAAATACTACAACCAATACATCTGACTTATTATCTTCAAAAATATATTTAAGTTCATATTTACCATTATGATATTTTTTTTGACTCTTAAGAACTGTTAACTTAGTCATAAAATATTCTATATACTTTTGAATTTTCATATTCTCTCTTCACTTTCTTTTTAAATAGTTTCGATATACTTATCTATACTTTCTTCTATAGCTAAAGTATTTGATACATACTTTTTAAACTCCATCACTTTAATATCTTCTAATGCATCTTTTAATTCACTCATATCATATACAGCCTTTATTAAATTCATTTGAGTAAATTGCCCTATTATCTGCAATTGATGATCATCTACATGTTCTTCAAACTTTGCAAGCCTTGGAACAGCAATTACCTTTTTACCTTGCTTTATAGCACCTACAATAGCTCCTGTTCCTCCATGGGTAATTACTATACTGCTTTCTCCCATGGCTTTCTTAAATTCTCCTCTATCTAAGAAATCTTTATATTTATAATTTACAGGCTTATAATCGCTATAACCTATTTGAGCAAATATATCATCTTCTATTTGTTTTTTTTCAACTAATTCATCTATTGCTTTTAACAATCTATTAAATTGAAACTTTTGTGATCCTAATGTTACAAATATCAATATACTCCCCCCTTATATATAGCATTTTTATATATACTTCTAAGCTCTTCCCATTGAATATAGAATTGATCTGCAAATTTATATATAAACTTTCCTGTCATTGTAGGAGAAGTAACCTTTGCAAAAGATTCTATAAATATTATCTTTTTTCTAAATATCTTTGCAATTATGCACATAGGCACCACAGCTAAAGCTCCTGTTGAAATTACTATATCAGGTCTTTCTTTCAAAAATATCCATAAGGATTTAAAAAAATTAACTGTTATATTATATATAAACAGCGCTTCCTTCCTATTTACTTGTCTCAATAAATATGTTTTTCTTCCCTTAATAGAACTTGAATATCTAGTTTTTTCTGTAACAACAAAGCTCTCATATTTGTCCATTAACTCTTTTAGCATCATTAACTGCTCATAGTGGCCCCCACTAGATGCTATAAAACACACCTTTTTCAAAATACCATCTCCCACTAAAGTAATATACCTAAATTATATTTTTTAACTCTTTAATTTCATTCACCTTACTCTTTTGTCCAATAACAATCTGTCCATCATTTTCCACAACATATATATCGCTTAACCCATTAATGATTATTCTGTTATTAGAAGCCACAATTAAATTGTTACCAGCATCTAAGCTATCTACATTCCCAAAGCATATATTTCCTTTAGAATCCTTTGTTCCAAATCTCTCAACAGCTTCCCAGCTTCCAATATCATCCCAGCCTATACTGCTTTTAATAACATATATATTAGGTGACTTCTCTAAAACTGCGTAATCTATAGAAATAGCTTCTGTTTTACTATACTGACTATTTATATAATCTTGTAAAACATCAGCACGAACTTCATAAACTTTATTTAAAGCTTCATAAGTTTCTGTTGAGTGTTCTTTAACTTCTTCAATTATGTTATCTACACTCCACATAAATACTCCGCTATTCCAAAAATAGCTACCATCTTTTAAATATTTTTCTGCAACATTCTTATCAGGTTTTTCAATAAAAGTATCTACCTTATTTATTTTTTCGTTAATTGATTTTTCTATAAATTTACCGCATTTTATATACCCATATTGAGTTTCAGGTCTAGTTGGTTCCATACCAAGAGTAACTATAGCCTTATTATGTTTATTTATAAATTCATCTGCACTTTTTACTATATTTCTAAATTTCTCTTCATCTCTAATCAAATGATCTGAAGGTAATACTAACATATTTGCATCTTTATAATATCTTTTTATAGTAAATGCTGATAATGCTATACATGGTGTAGTATTTCTTCCTATTGGCTCTACTATAATATTTCTACTAGGCAATTCGGGCAATTGTTCCCTAACTAAATCTACATACATCTGACCAGTACACACAAAAATTCTATCAATAGGAATAATATCTTTAATCCTATTTACAGTCATTTGAATCATTGTATCTTTTCCTATCAAATTTAAAAATTGCTTAGGCTTCTCCTCTGTAGACAGTGGCCAAAATCTTGTACCTTTCCCACCTGCCATTATTAATGCACATAACATACAATTCCCCCTAAAATTCTATCCTAAAAAATTATTTATCAGTTACAGCTACCTCTTTTTGCAATCTTTTAGTTAAATTACGTATTTCTTTTCTTCCTACTGAATAGTAATCTAACACTTTATCATTCATTTCATCCACCCTGTAACAATTTCTTCCATCAAATATTATTGGAGTATTCATAAGTTCTATATATTTATCAGCTGAAATGTTTTTTATTTCTTCCCATTCTGTAAAAACAAATGCTACATCAGCATCTTTTAAAGCCTCTTCTGGATTTTTAACATATACTAATTCATTAGGAAATTTCTTTTTGAAGTTTTCTTCTCCTACAGGATCATACGCAACTAAATCCGCACCTTCATCCAACAACCTTCTAACATTAGGTATAGATGGAGCTTCTCTTAAGTCATCAGTTCCTGGCTTAAATGTAAGTCCTAATATAGCAACTCTCAATCCTTTTAAGCTTCCAAATCTACGTTTTGCCTTTCTGAAAAGCTTATATTTTTGATTTTCATTAACCTCAATAGTCGCTTTTATAGTTTTTAATTCATACCCATTATCATTTGCAAGCCAATGAAGTGCCTTTGTATCTTTAGGAAAACAAGAGCCTCCATATCCAAGACCAGCTTTTAAGAACTTATCTCCTATTCTTGGATCATAGCTCATACCTTTTGCTACATCTTCTATATTTGCTCCTACAGCTTCACAAAAATTAGCTATTTCATTAATAAAAGAAATTTTTAGTGCTAAAAAATCATTTGAAGCATATTTTATCATTTCTGCACTTCTTCTATTAGTTGTAACTATTGGTTGATTAAATCTTTCATATACATTAGTTAATACTTCCTTTGCATATTCAGATTCAACTCCAATTACTATCCTATGAGCATGCAATGTATCTTTTACAGCTGTTCCTTGAGATAAAAATTCAGGATTTGATGCAACTTCTATCCTTACACCATTCTTTACATTTTCCTTTAAAAATTCCTCAACCTTATCATTAGTTCCTATAGGAACAGTTGATTTAATTACAACTAAACAATCTCTTTCTACATTTTCAGCAATTTGTCCACATACATTAAATACATAATCTAAATTTGCCGAACCATCTTCCTTTTCTGGAGTTCCTACTCCTATAAAAATTACGTCTGCATTTTTATAAGCATTCTTATAATCTAAGGTAAAATCCAATCTATGTTCGCTATAATTTTTTGCTAATAGATCATCTAACCCTGGTTCATATATAGGTGAAATACCTCTTTTCATAAGTTTTACCTTTTCCTCATCTATATCAACACAAGTGACATTATGACCAACATCTGACAAACAAGCTCCTGTTACAAGTCCAACATAGCCTGTTCCTGCTACTACTATATTCATATTTGTCTCCCCCTAACATGCATGCTCATCGCCAAAGAGCACAAAAAATGTTTTTAATATTAATTTTAAATCTACTAATATGCTTCTTTCTTTAGCATATTTTATATCTAACTTCATCCACTCTTCAAACTCTATATCGTTTCTTCCAGAGACTTGCCAATAGCAAGTTAAACCTGGTTTAACTACAAGTCTTGTTAACATCCAAGGTTCAAATTTTTCTACTTCTTGAGGAAGAGATGGTCTAGGTCCGACTAAGCTCATTTCACCTTTTAATACATTAATTAATTGTGGTAATTCATCTATACTTGTTTTTCGAATAAACCTTCCTACCTTAGTAACTCTAGGATCATTTTTCATCTTAAACATAGGTCCCCCCATCTCATTTTGATCCATAAGGTTTTTCTTTAATTCTTCTGCATCTACTACCATAGAGCGAAATTTGTACATTTTAAATTTTTTCCCCTTATAACCTATTCTGTCTTGCACAAATATAGCACTACCTTTACTTTCTAATTTTATTGTTACTATTATAACTACAAAAAGCGGAATTAATAATATAATTCCTGCTAAAGAAAAAATAATATCTGCAGCTCTCTTTAAAAATGTGTATACTACGCTTTCCTTCTCATATTCGTATGATACCTCATTACTGATACTTTCTACCTTCTGCACTTTTCTACCTCTCCCCTAAAGTTTGTACTAATATTAATTTTAAACTTAAATAAATTAATTTTCTTCTTCACCATAATAATAGTAATAATCTTTTCTTGTATCATCCATTCCATTTAAAACTGATCCTAAAATATTTGCTCCTACCTTATCTAATAATGATTTAGCTTGAATTATAGAATCCTTTTTAGTTTTTTCTGCACGTACAACCAAAATTGTCCCATCAGCTTTAGTTGAAAGTATCTGAGCATCAGTAACAGCATGTAACGGTGGAGAATCTAAAATTATTACATCATAAACTTGTTTAAGTGAATTCAGTAAATTCTCCATAGCTTTAGACCCAAGCATCTCAGATGGGTTAGGAGGTAACTTTCCAGATGTTAAAATACTTAAATAATCATTATATTCATTTAATACATCCTTTAATTTTTCTTTTCCTATTAATACATCTGAAAGCCCTGTTTCATTTGATATTCTAAACTTTTTATGTGCTGATGGCTTTCTAAGATCACAGTCTATAAATAATGTATTCTTTTCAGCTTGTGCAAATGACAACGCCAAGTTACCTGACACAGTTGACTTTCCTTCACCTGGTTCTGCACTCGTTACTACAATAGTCTGTATTTCTTTATCTAAAGATGAATACTGTATGTTAGTTCTTAAAATTCTATATGCCTCTGCTGAATTTGATTGTGGTTTATCCTCTACTATAAACATATTCTTCTCTCCTAATTATTAGTAAAATTATTAGGTATTGTCCCTAAAACAGGAATATCCAACATATTCTCTAATTGTCGTTTTTCCTTTACAGTATTATTTACAAACTCTAACATCAACGCTATACCTACACCTAAAATAATGCCTAATACTACTGCTGCTATAATAGTAAGCTTAATATTAGGACTCATAGGCCCAGATGGTAATGATACACTTTCTACAATCTGTACATTTGAATTAGGAATTAAAGCCTTTGAAGACTTTATAAATTGATTAGCTACAGCCTCTAAAACATCTTTTGTCTGCTTTTTATCTATACTTGTATAACTTATTACAAGTATTTGGGTATCATTTTTTGGTGTAACTGCTAAACTTCCTAAAACACCTGATATACTAGCTTTAATTTCAGTTCCTCGTAATGCTTCTCTTACGAAATCTTTACTTATAATTATGTCCGCATAAGTTTTCATTAACTTTTGATACATTTGAACATCATTATTACTATATTCATCATCTTTTGTAGCTACACTACCTTCCTTTCCTATAAATAATTTAGTACTTGCTTGATATTTAGGTTTTATTTTAAAAAAGGATACTGCCGATGCTAATATAGTAGCAACAAGAGTTATTATAACTATAAGTTGCCATCTATTTTTTAATCCATTTATTATGTCTTCAACTTTAATAACATCCTTATTCAAATCTAACACCCACTTTTTACATATTTTATATTATTGTAGCATTATTTTATTTTTTTGTTAAGTTTTCAAATTGATATATTTTTATACATATATTTTCGTTGTGATTTCATTACCTCTTAACATTTTTTTTAATTATTCTATGCTATATCATTATTTTTTATTAAGAAAGTTAATTAAACTTATTATTTATATGTAAGAGTAAAAGTTTTGGCGTCTTTTACTGATTTAAAAATAGTAATAAAATATCCCTATAAAGATTCTTTGGAGCAGTACAGTTCCTCAAAATTCTTTATAGGGATTTTGTAATTTTTTCTATTTCTTAATTTTTAGATTATCCGGTATCTGATCAGACCAAGGCATCAGATTCTCCAAGCTTTCGCTATCGGTTATATCTATACTTATTAAAT
>SVCL01000032.1 GCA_015058405.1 Clostridium sp. | reverse complement strand
TCTTTTCTTAATTTTGCATTTTCTTTAAATTCCTTATCATACTGTTTACTCATTTCAATTCCTCCAATTCATCATATCTTCATTATAACTCTTTTTGAGAAATATCCACTTTTAACTTGTACTATTTATATTCTAGCTCCACCTTTATTTTTCATATTGTTTCCTCTTTATCATTATTTAATTATACTATTTGAATATTAATCATTAAAGTTTATCTATTAAATTAATTATATGTTTATTAAAATCTCCTTTTAGATTATAAAAATCATCATAACAAACTTCAATATTATAAGTATCTTCTAGATTTTTAACTATATTACTTAAATCTTCAATACCTATACAATCATCAATATTTTTTTTGGATACTCCTTCATATCCATGCGCTAATATACTTTTATTTCTTAATTTTTTTAATTTATTTAACTTATAACACTTTTTTATAAGAACCTCTTCTTGTGAATTTTCTTTTAGAAAAACATTCAAAATCTCATACATCGCATCAATACTTAGAGTCGTATCTAAATATCTTAAATTATCCGATTCTATTTTAATATTATTCAATTTGGCTATTTGATTTTCGGATAACTTTGATTCATCTAAAACTGCTCTATCAATATTTTTTAATAAATTATTACGTTCTAAGATATATCTATATATATCCTCATTTAACCTAAATATTCTTCCTAAAAAATCAGCATAAGCTCCGGTATTATATTTATATACAGCATTATTTTTCAACTCATTTATCAAATACATTCTTTCATCACTTTTTATATTTCTAATATACTTGATAAAAATTCCTGATATTTTTCTACTACCATCTGCATACGAATAAATGTCTTCTACTAATTTTGTAGCACTTTCAAAATTAAATTCAATTCTTGCCTGTGCTGCTTGTAAAAATTTTGTTATAACTTCAAGATTATCTATATCTTTGCAATATTTACTTAGTGAATGTTTTGTAATTATCTCAGCAGCTTTATAGTCTTGAACTTTAATGAATGATATAATTTGTTTTTTTATTGAATCTTTTCTTATTTTATCTGATATTTTAAATTTGCATATTAAATTATCATTTTTATTAAGATATAATGGAACTACTTCACATTCAGTAATTTTAGTTGCATTATATATAAGTGCACTAGACATAGCTGGAGTACCTGCAGTTACGCTAAGATATATTTTGTCATTATTTTTTTCATTTATTAGTATCTTTTTATATTCATTAATCATCAAATCATAATCAGAAGGATTTTGATTAATAATGTATTTTTGAGTTTTTATACCACCTTTAAATTTTTTCTCGGCCCTATCATTGGAGAAACCAATTAATTTGGCTGATTTGCTTTGTTTAACCTTTTTTAACAAATCGCCTAAATTACTAGTATCTTTATTATGATCTTGTTCTGTACATACAAAAATTATCTTTTTTAACATCTCCTCTTCATCAAGTCCATTTCTAATATTATCTATAACACTCTTAACAATTGGAAATGTAATGCAATCCTTAACTTTATCAAAGTTATCATTTATCTTTTTTGAAAAAATACTAGAATTCTTATTAATAGCTAAATCTTCTCCATCCTTATAAGTATCATTTATTAATATCTCTAGCATTTCATTATCTTCCTTAAATATTTCTTTAAGTTCATCTAATTTATCTTTTTTTATCTTTATATCATGACTTCCTAGATTCATAATTAATACACTATTCAACGACTCTCACCTCAATCCATCCAATCATTTCTTTAACAGAATCTTCATCACAAGAAACCCATCTAGTTGTAGGAAACTCTCCCACACCTCTGTGCTTTTTGTTAAATTTATCAATAAATTCATATAACTCTTTATCACTTAATTTTTCATCTAATGTATTGTAGAAAAATCCCTTATTCTTACCAATTCTCATAATGAAGCCATTTTTATTTATTTTAAATTCATTAATTTTATTTAATAAAATATTACATTGATTTATTAGTATATTCTTCTCCTCTAAATCTAGCTTTTCTAATCTATTAATTTCATCTTCAAGTATAGTAGCATAATAGGAATTTATATGAGTATATAATTCAATTTCATTAAAAGCATTATTTTTAATAATTAGTTGAGAATTTAAACACTTCTCCTTATCTATAGCTTCTATTAATTGAGGCATGTCCAGTTCAAACTTATTATCTTTAATACATTTATACAAATTAAAACTCCTCATATTCACTAGTTCAGTTTTTAAATCTTTATTGATGTCTGTATCTCTAATAATTAAATTCTTAAAAATATCGTCACTAACATTTTTAGCGTATTTTCTAAAGACATCTTCTCCTATATAATTATGAAGCTTTGAAGCATTGATCAATTTATTTAAATGTGTTTCATCAATTTTATTAAAAAGTACAGAAGTTCTTATAGCTCCCTTTAATGTACTTCCTGGTATGAATGGATATCCTTTAGATTTTATGCAAGTAGAAATTTCTGTGACATTTCTTATTCCAAATTTATAATTTATTTCTTTTAATTTTAC
Source organism: Clostridium sp. (assembly GCA_015058405.1). Lineage (GTDB taxonomy): Bacteria > Bacillota > Clostridia > Clostridiales > Clostridiaceae > Clostridium. The sequence continues at coordinate 2,261 of SVCL01000032.1, read as the reverse complement.
ACTTTCAAGTTTTATATTATTATCATTTAAAAAGCTTTCTATGCTATATTTATCTCTGCTATTAGCACTTTTATTTTTTAAAATATTTAAATATTTATTATATCTTCTTTCATCTTTTGAAAAAATATCATTCATCTTTTCAATATCTAAAACTATTATTTTTTTATTCTTTTTATCATTTACAACTTCAATATAAGGACTTAATTTATCTCCATCTAGTATGGCTACTGGTGATAATGTTTTAATTTTTAAGTTAATCACCTTATTATTTCTTATGTTCATTATTATCACCTCCAAAAGGGTATAAAAGTGCTTTGCCATAAACGTAAATATTATGATTTATTCCTTCTATATTATTAAATACTACAATATCTCCTTCAACTTTATCTTTGAAGATACTTCCTTCACTCATCATACGAATAGTAGGCTTTTTTATATTTGTATTTCCTTTGGAGTAAATAAAACCATTTCGTTCTTCTAGATTATACTTTATAGCATTTTTTAATTCTTCAATTTTAGGATAAAACATTGATAAATTAATATATAAATCTCCTTTATCTTCAGTGAAATCAGTACATTCTTCGATTTCTATATTATCTATTATTCCTGCACCCAATGATCTTTTACCACCTATCGAAATAAATTGGAGTGCTTGTATATATTCATCCTTTAAAACTTTATTATCATCCTTTATATAAAAATAAAAATATGGTTTTACACATTGATTTTTGGAATTCTTCTCAATTAAAACATTATATGAATCATAGTAGGTATCTAGTGACTCTTTTGAGTATCTATCAATTTTATTTCTTTGAATTATCTCTGTCTTAATAGGTTCATATTCTTCTAATAGCTTAATTTGATTTTCGTCTAAATCATCTTTATCTATATAATATTGTCCTGCAATAATGATTCCATCTTCAAAACTATAATTTATATTATCTTTATTATTAACATCATATAAAGACTGAAGTTTTTTTATAGTACTTTCAGAAATCCAAGCAACTTTTTTATACTTTTTTCTTTTTGATGAATCATTATCATTCTTATTTTTTATTAATAAATTAGGCTTAGGCATAAAATTAAATTTCTTTATTATTTCGTTATCTTTAATTAACTTTATTCCTAAAAAAGCAGATGAAATTAATACATTATTATTAATAGATGTAATTAATTCCTCAAAATTATCTATTCCACTATAAGATAAAGCATTAATTATCATTGAATATAATCTATCTGAAGAAATATGGTTATTTAGTTCCTTACCTATATGAAGCTTAGAGTTTTTTTTGAAATTTAATATAACTTTTTTCATTTACTCACCTTCTGAAATTAGATAATTTTTAACTTCATCTATCCATTTAGAGTCAAAGCTACTTAAATCTTTTTTTGTTTCTAAAGAAATAACATTGCTGTAATCTGTTATTTTCTTTAGAGATATATTTATATTTTTAAATTCAACTTTTCCATAACCTCTTGTACCGTTTGCACCTAAGTAATCGTCTTCTAAATATTTAAATCCATCAATTAAAACATTAAGATTTTCTATATCTTCTTTATTAAATACAGTATATATAAATTCTGTTTCGAATACTGCATCTTCTGGCACTCTTTCAATTAATCTTGGATTAGCAGTTGACCTTAATCTATCAATTTGATTTTCCCATTTTGATTCAGTATAATTTAATTCTAATTCTTTAAAATCACCTTTCTTGTTATACATTTTTTGTGCAACTTCTGGTTTTAGAAATGCATCTCTTACAATTACTCTAGTAGGTAGAATTTGAATATCTTTATCTTTGTCTTTTTTATTGTTAGGAGCACCGACTCCATATATTTTACATACACTACATTCTCCACACTGACATGGACTGCACTTATCATCTTTTGGTTTTAAATGTCCTAAGACAAGCTCTGTTAAACTTCTCATCTTACCCTTTAATGATGAACCTGGTATAAAAGGCTGACCTTTATAATTTTTAATTACACTATTATCTATACCACCAATTTCTACGCTACTACTTCCGCCACCTATATGAAGGCCAGTTTTTACAACTAAGTCTGCTTTTAAGATAACTCTTCCTATTATTTTACTCATATCTCTCCCCCCTCTTATTTATCGATAGTGTAAAGTTTATACACTATTCTTTTAAAAATTTTTGTTTATATATCAGGGTTTCGAGAGTTTTTTTGCATAAAAAAACAACGACCCCCTAATTTTATGTTAAAATTGAATCTACAACAAAACAAAATCCAACATG
>SVCL01000031.1 GCA_015058405.1 Clostridium sp. | reverse complement strand
TGCTCCTTAATATATTCTCTTAATAATTCTTTCGACACGTTTCCCATACAAAAAACTCCTTCTTGCAATAATTTGTTATTTTGATTATTGCCAAGAAGAAGCTATTTTTATTCTATTTACACAAAATTTTTTATACGGCCTTCCATTTACCATATGCTGATGGCTGACTTTTTAATGCTTTTTTGGTTCCAAGTTGATGTATAAAATACAGTTAAGTACAGTCAAATGAAATAACTCCTTTGTTATGATAGATATCTTATTTATAATTAAGGTATATATCATAACAAAGGAGTTTTATATATTATTACAAAAATCAAGAAGTATATTAACGAGTTTTTACAAATATGTTAATATGTTTAATAAGAATAAAGTAGAAAAATGAGAGGTGTTTATGTTATTACAAGATAGAATTGAAGAATTGGGTAGCGGAATATTAGAAATAACTAATACTAATGTAAATTTAGTTGGTTTTACATCAGCAGAACGTTTAGAAGATTATTATGAGAGAAAAATAGATTGTCATTATTCACAAGGAATTTATGATTATGAAAAGTTAGATTATAGTAGAATACAAGATGACGCTTTATTTGTAACTATAAAAGATGGAAAAGAAATTTCTAGATATCAGTTTGAGTCATTATTAGTCATCAAGAATGAGGATGAATTTAAATATACAGAAGTAGACGAAGATAATAAAAAGAAAGTCAAAAGTAAAGTTTTTAAAATAAGAAAATGTAAATATACTAATAAGTATAATTATATAGATAATAATGAAAGTAAATTATTTGATAGTTTTGAACAACTTGATGAATTTGTATTTAGATCATTTAATAAGCATCTAAAAGAAATATTTTTTGTGAAGCATTATGTAGATAGTAATCTTTTTGCTTATAAAGATATAGATATTAAAAATAAGTTTTTTCACAGTAAAGAAGAATTAATAAAATTTATATATGAAAAATTTAATAGGTTACCAAAGTCTTCTGAAATAATTAGAGATAAGAAAGCTGATAAAAAATCATATAATAAAATAGTTGCAATAGATTTTGAAACAGCTAATAGTAATTTAAGAAGCATATGCAGTATTGGAGTGGCTATATATGAAGATAATGAAATTATATATAGTAATGAATTTTTAGTTAATCCAGAAGAAGAGTTTGAAGCTAAAAATATAAAAATACATAATATAACTGAAAAAGATGTAGGGGATAAGCTGACTTTTCCAGGGGTATGGAATAAGATTGAAAATGTAATTGACAAGAATACGTTAGTAATTGCACATAATGCCTCATTTGATATGAATGCATTAAATGAGGCTTGCAAAAAATATGATATACCTACACCTTCTTTTAAGTATTTATGTACATATAAGGCAGCTAAGAAGGTACTTCCTAATTTGAAAAAATATTCATTAGATAGTTTGGCAGAAAGTTTAAATATCAAGTTTGATCATCATAAAGCTGGTGATGATGCACTAGTATGTTTAAAGATATTTAATTATATGACAAAGGAATTAAATACTTTATATAAAGAAGATATTGAAAAGCATCTTCAAGTTAATATAGGAGAGTTTAAAGAATTAGAAGTCAAAAGAACAAAAAGAAATAATAATAGTAATAATTTGGTTAAGATTTATAAAAATAGACATGTTGATATTAAAGATATAAAACCAGAGGGAGATATAGATAAAAATAGTGGAATTAATGGATTGGTATTTGTGTTTACAGGAGACTTGAAGAAATTTGGGAACAAAAAAGATGCTATGCAAAAGGTTGTTAATCTAGGAGGAGTGCTAGCAGATAGGGTTACTAAGAATACAGATTATTTGGTAGTTGGAGAAATAGATTTACAACTTACTAAAGGAAAAGAAAAGACTACTAAATTATTAAAGGCGGAAGAATATAAGGAAAAAGGTATCAATATAGAAATTATAGATGAGGATGAATTCATAAAACTTTTAGATTCTAGATATGATGAGGTTTGTTTTGAATTAGATATGGATACAAGTAATAAGGAAATTAATGATTCAATTGAACCTAAAAAGGAATGGGTGTATTTTGAATCAGAAGATGAAAAGATGCATATGCTTAAAGAGTTTAAGTTAATTCCACCTAAAGCTATCAAAATAGATAAAGTTTTTTTCTATAAGGGAGCTTATACAAATTCAACAATTCAATGCGAAATTCTTGGGTATATGTATTGCGATAATGATATTCTTGTTATAAAAATAGGAGATAAGATTCATTGCATAAGGGGAGAGTATTTAAAGCAAATGCAAGATAAGAATTTTAATAAGTTTAATTTTGACTAAATAATAAAAAAGAAGGAAAATAATTAAATGGAAATAAGATTGATTAATCAGTATAATATACAAGAAATTATTGAATGGAAATATAATTATCCATATGACTGCTATAATTATCCGGATTATAATGTGTTAAAAGAACAAAATTGGGCAATAGTAAACCCTGAAAAATGTAAAGAACAATTTAGAGTTTTTTTTCTGAAAAAAGAATTAATTGCGTATTTTAGGATTCAGAAAATTCAAGATTATCTTTTATTAGGTTTAGGGGTAAAACCTGAATACTGTGGTAAAAGATTAGGTGCAAAAATCATTAGCAAATTTATTATTACCTTAAAGAAAATTATAAGGATTTTGACACTATAAGATTATCAGTACGAAAATTTAATATAAGAGCTATAAAGTGTTATAAAAGTTTAGGATTTAAGTTGATTAGAGAAAATAAAGATTTTTTCGAAATGGAGCTAAAATATGAAATAAATAAAAATGATATATAAAAACATGAATTTTACAATTTATTTGGTATAATTTACAATATAAGAATGGTGATTAAGGAGATGAATTATGTGTTAAAGAGGCTAATAGGTATAGTATCCATAATGGTTTTGTGCACAAGTCTTTTATCTTGTAATAATAATATTTCAAAGAAAAATCAATATATAGATAATAATGTACAAGCTGAAGAAAATAGTTTGAAATTTAAAGAAGTAGATATAAATAAAAAGGACAAGAATACAGTACTGTTAAAGGCATCTAAGGAGCAAGTGGGAGCATTTACTGAAATAGCTTATGCATCAAAGGATAGAGTTATAATAAATAGTGATTTCAGTTTAATGGTTTTTAATCTTAACGAAGAAAAAATTATTAGAGCTATAGATCTTAAGGAAATAGATATGAATCATATGCAAGGAGATATAGTAACTATAGTTAGAGTGAAAAATGATGGTAGTGAAGTTCTAATGTATAATGATGCATTTTACATAAATGAAGAAGCGAAAAAGAATAATCCCTGTGATGACAAAAGTATATATCTATATAAAGTAGAAGATGATACTTTGAATAAGATTAATACTAACAATATGGATGATTACTATGATGGAAAAAGAGAAGAGGATTATATTGGATCAGATAATAATACGTATTTAAGTAAATATAAAGATTGGCATAATCTTGATTGTAGACATATAGATGAAAAAAATATATGTTTTTTACTGCAAAATAACGAAGACTCAGGAAAAGTAGGATTTTCAAGATTTAAGATACTTATAGTTAATACAGAAACGAATGAAGAAAAGGTTTATTCTTATTTAAATAAGGAAGGTGCTGTATAAAAAGTCTTAAATTAATGATGTTATAAAAAAAGATAAAATAATTAGTGGAAAGTTCCATTTAAAAGATAGAAATTCTTCCGAAATCAAACAACCTATAGGTCGCAATTATTTTATCTTTTTTGATATCATAACATCTTTAGTATTTAAGTATTCTTTTTGATACAGCTGGTCTTCCTCTATTTTAGCTTGTATTTTTAATAAACTCTCCATTCAAGAATACCAGTAGAATATTCACCATTAGAATTTATATTAATCCTTATAGCATTGGTATTTACTGGAGTAAATGTAGTTGTATTAAATGTATTAATATTAGTTCCTAGACCATATGCATTAGGTACTTTCTTCCATGATTCTCCGTCCCAATATTCAATATCATAAGAAGAAGGTACATCTATTCCTTGATTATCTTTAAACCAATATATATCACATTTTGATAATGTATAGTTTCTATCAAATGTATATTGAACCCATTGAGTTCCTGTCTTAGGCCAGTTACCATAAACTGCATGAGCTCTATCATTTGAGTCTGTAGGTATATAACCATCATTTAATGCGTTTATACTTTCCCATGATGAGCAATAGGAAGTTGATGCAGCTCCTTTAAGTGCTACATTTCTTTGTATACCATAAACACCCCATTCTAATATACCAGTAGAAAACTTCCCGTTTGAATTAATCTCTACTCTAATTGCGTTTGTAGTTACAGCATCAAAGGTTGTTTGGTTATATCTATTTATTGCAGTACCTAATCCTTTTGCATTAGTTACATATCTCCAAGTTTGTCCATCAAAGTATTGGATTTTATAAGAAGAGGGAACATCTATTCCTTGACCATCCTTAAACCAGTATAAGTCACATCTTGATATAATATAATTTCTATCAAATGTATATTGAACCCACTGAGTTCCTGTTTCAGGCCAGTTACCATAGACTGCATGAGCTCTATCATTTGAATTTGTAGGTGTATAACCATCATTTAATGCATCTACACTTTCCCATGATGAACAGAATGATGTTGATATACCAGCTTTTGATGCAATGTTAATTGGCTTATCATTCTTATCAAATCCTATAGTATCATTGTCTGGAGAAATATTTGAATTACCAACTTTGAAAGTCATATTTCTTCCTTTTGAACTTATATTTGAAATGGATAATCCTGAATTAGTATTATTCCACCATCTAGCACTGGGGCTTGTACTATCATTGAAGGTATCTTTATAGCCACCACAGAATAGGTCTCCAGGATTTCCTTCATTAATATTACGTTCAATTTCTTTTCTATTGTCTGCTTGAACTACAGAAACTTGATAGTGCTTATTTGAATTATTCTGGTAATTTGAATTATTACCAGCTTCATCAATATGCCAAATCATTAGTCCGTCATCAGGAAGAGTACTATATCTTCCGCTTTTTTGAAGGTTTTCTATTAGATAGTATTCCTTTGGATTAAGGTTAGAAGACCATTTAAATACATTTTGATTAGCAGTATCAGATGAATTAGCTGTAACTACTGAATTATTAAGTGAATTTAAGTTTACAGTATTATTCCATTTAGAAATTATATTTCTACAATATGGATCTGGTGGAATTGGATTTTTAGGGTCTAAGTTATAGGACATGGTACTGTATGTTCCACATCCACCTGAATTACCTGTATAGTCATAAAGATCTGGATATCCAAAAAGAAGGTGTCCATTTTCATGACATATTGTAGCAAGAGATAAATCAGATCCAATATTACTTAGTTCATATTTATGAATATTAACACCATTAGAAGAGAATCCTTCAGGTATATATCCTTGATGAGGCCATAAACCTTTTGCCCATCCAGCATCTGCATCACCTGCATAAAGTATATTTACACCTCTTAGTTCTCCGTATCTATCTACAGATAATTGTGAAAAGTCAAAACCAGTAGATTTTAACCAGTTTAAAGCTTCTCTTACTAAAACTAAAGCTTTTTCATATCCGTCTGTATTTGCGTTATCATAATAAGATTTATTATATTTTGCAGTATAAAATTCAGTAACTATATTAGTGTATTCTACTGCACCATTTGAAATGTCGTAAAAATAATCTCTAACTGATCCATTATTATTGAATCCTCTATATCCAGGTTGATTAAAGAAGTTACTTAATTCATTCCTAGAAATAGAACTTTTTAAATCAGGAAAGTTAATTATAAGTGTAAGTCCTTTTATTTGTTCTGTTGTTTTTGCTGCTAGTCCTTGCTTGGAGTCACTTACATAATCATTAAAGGTTCTTTCTTCACTTTCTTCAGTCTTATCAAAATAAAGTTCTTTTTTTACCTTATCTCTTTCTTCATCTTTAGCTGAATCTGAAATACTATTATGCTTAGAGCGAGATTTTTTATTTTTAAATAACTTGTCCCATATTGAAGTGTTATCGTTATAGTCATTTCCAGTATAGATAGTATCGGAAGCAATAAGTTTTGTATTATCATCACTTACGTCAGCATAACATATAAATCCCTCATCATTTCTACATAATGTGTAGCCATCTAAGCTTTCTATTTGTTGATAATATTCATCACCAGTTACAATAACATCTACTTGTGAATTATCAGGTTGTTTTAATGTTAATTTATTTTTATAGTAAGTTGCTGCATTTGTTTGATAGTTTGTCCCACAGCAAAGTAAAATAATTGTAGCTATTAAAAATAAATATTTTTTTGTTTTTTTCATTTTAAACTCCTTTCTATATTTAATGATTTAGTGAAAAAATTCAATATATAGGCCTATAAGGAAAGTTTTACATTATGAAATATAATATATCAAAGTTTGTTGTAATTTTTATAAATATTTCTTGAAATTGCAAATAATCATCATAAATTGTAAGTAAGTAGAGAAAAAGGGATGTAGTAGACTTGTTTTTACACAAATCTATCTACATCCCTTCTAAAACTTATAGTATATTTATATATTACATTGGATCATATGATATCCAATCGTATTGTGCAGTAAGTGGAGTAGCTCCATTAAAGTGTCCAAGCCAAGTATCAACATTTGTTCCTGGCCATACGTTCATCATCATTTTTCCTGGATGTGATGGAATGTTATTGTAAGCTCTGTAAACTTCTTTTCCATCTACTAACCATGCTATGTAGTTTCTTTGCCAGTTAAATCCGTATGTGTGGAAGCTTTGAGATGCATCAAATCCTAAGTTATAAAGGTGTTCATGCTTTCCAACTCCATTTGTATAGTAATTAAATTGAACTTGATTAGTATTTTTTCCTAAGAATTCTATATCTATTTCATCCCATGGAGTTCCATCTGTTGGACCTGTATATGTAAAGAATGATGAAACTATTCCTACATTTTTAGCTGGTTTCATTCTTACTTGATATAAACCATATCCAAACTTATCTTTTGTTCTGTATTCTCCACCAGCATATTTATAGTTACTACCATAATCCCTTGTTATACCTATATTCATAAGGCCACCATTAAAATTAACGTTATTTGCTCTCCAGATACAATCAAACATGTCACCATTTGAATAACCGTTTGCTTTTTCAAATCTAGAAGTTTGATAATCAAATGCATCACTGAAATGTGAATTTATAGTTGCAGCTGAAGCGTTTGTTGCTAGTAAACCTCCCATTAAAGCAGTAGCTAATACTAATTTGATTTTGTTTCTAATGTTTTTCATAATTGTTTCTCCCTTGTTTTTTAAAACTTTAATTCTTTTAATAGTAAACTTGCAATTTCTTTTGTTATATTTAAACTACGAATTTTCGTATGTATTTTAAATTTGGATTTTTGAATGAATTTTTTATTCATTTCTTCTATGAATTCATTATACAACGTTTACACAAGAAATGAAAGCGATTTCAATAAGAAAAAACAAGATGTTTGTATTTGTGAATTTTTACTTATATGAAACAACATGTTTTTTGTTTTATATTAAGTGATTGTAATTAAGGAGGTATTTTTTATGAGGTTAAAGAATAAATATAAGTTTAGATCATAAGTTTTATCTTCCTATTAATATATTTTGTTTTTGGATTAGTTAAATTTGTGATAAATAATAAAAAATAAATACTCATTTAACCGCATATTTTGTATGCTTAAACAAAATTCTTCAATATAATTGAAAAATATACAACTAGTGCTGAAATTGGTGTTGAATAGAGTTTTTTATAACATTAATATATAAAAAAGTATGTAAAATTATAATATAGGGGTGAGTAAAATTAATAAATATTTAAGTTCTAAAATCAAAATAGTATCTTTTATATGTATACTTATGGTTGTATATGTTCATAATTATAACTACACAGATTATTATCTTGAGATTACTACAACTATAACAGAAGGCTTAAACTACGGTACAATTATTGAATATTTCATATGTAATGGAGTTACTAGAGTATGTATACCTTTGTTTTTTCTTATGTCAGGATATTTGTTTTTTTTAGGATGTGATTTTTCTTTATCAAAGTATGTATATAAAGTAAAGAGTAGATTTGTAAGTTTAGTGATTCCTTATTTGATTTGGAGTGCACTAGGAATTTTGTTTTTATGGTTATTTAGAGATGTAGATATTATTCCAGTTAATGATATGAAAGAAACATTAAGTAATGATGGAATAATTGAGTTGTTTAAAAATCCACCAAGTTATCAAATGTGGTATATAAAACAGTTATATATATATGTACTGGCATCACCAGTATTTTATTTTATACTAAAAAATAACTACTTAAGTATAGTTTATTTTGTAGTCACATGTATAATTTGGTTTATAGACTTAAAATGTGGTGTACTAAGTACAGAAGGTCTTCTTTTCTTTGGTTTAGGTGCTTATTTGGCACTTCATAGAAGAGAGGATATTATTATGAAAGAAAAAAGTAAAAATAATATAATTACTTTTTTAATAATATGGATGGGGTTAGTTCTTGTAAAAACTATAATATCAGGTTTAGGTATAGAGGGAACTACTCCTAGAGCATTGTATAGAATTGCAGAATTAGTAGGCGTTTATGTAACTTGGTATGGAACAGATTATATATTAAAAAATAAATCAATTACAGATAAATTATTATCTTTATCAGGTTATACCTTCTTTATATTCTGTTTTCATGAGCCTTGTTTAAACTTTTTCATGCATTATAACACGAAATATTTTACTAGTAGTATTTTAGGACGTTTAATAACTTATTTTGTTTATACAAATTTAGGAATAATATTATGTATAGCTATTGGTAAAGTTCTAAAAACATATGCAGGAAGTTTATATAATATTTTATGTGGAAGCAGAGGAAGCAAGAAGAATGAATTAAAAGTTAGTGAGAAAATAACAAATAATAATTCAATTAATTAAAGTTTATTAATACTAATTTTTAAAATAATGATGTTATGACAAAAAAGATAAAATAATTAGCGTAAAGTTCCATTTAAAAGATAGAAATTCTTCTGAAATCGAACAGCCTATACAGAGCTAATTATTTTATCTTTTTTTATATAATAAAATCCTCAGTGTTTTAGTGTTTTAGTATCCTTTTTGATACAGCTATACATTTATATTAAGAGTATATTACATTGGATCATATGATACCCAATCATATTGTGCAGTAAGTGGAGTAGCTCCATTGTAATGTCCAAGCCAAGTATCAACATTTGTTCCAGGCCATACGTTCATCATCATTTTTCCTGGATGTGATGGAATGTTATTGTAAGCTCTATAAACTTCTTTTCCATCTACTAACCATGCAATGTAGTTTCTTTGCCAGTTAAATGCATATGTGTGGAAGCTTTGTGATGCATCAAATCCTAAGTTATAAAGATGTTCGTGCTTTCCAACTCCATTTGTATAGTAATTGAATTGAACTTGATTAGTGTTTTTTCCTAAGAATTCTATATCTATTTCATCCCATGGAGTTCCATCTGATGGACCTGTATATGTGAAGAATGATGAAACTATACCAATGTTTTTAGCAGGTTTCATTCTTACTTGATATAAACCATATCCAAACTTATCTTTTGATCTATATTCTCCACCAGCATATTTATAGTTACTACCATAATCTCTTGTTATACCTACATTCATAAGTCCACCATTAAAGTTAACATTATTTGCTCTCCATATACAATCAAACATATCACCATTTGAATAGCCATTTGCTTTTTCCCAGTTAGAACTTTGATAATCAAATGCATCGCTGAAATGTGAATTTATAGTTGCAGCTGAAGCACTTGTTGCTATTAATCCTCCCATTAAAGTAGTTGCCAATAATAATCCTAATTTCTTTTTAATATTTTTCATAATGATTTCCCCTCTCATTTTTAAATATTTTGTACAGCAACCATATAACTTTTTTTACTATATTTAAAGTGCGGATTTTTCAATGTATATTGCAATTTACATAGGTTAATATAATTTGTTCACCTATGTTGTAAATTCATTATACAACGATTACATAAAATACGTAAACGTTTTCGAAATTAAAAAACAAATATTATTTTCTTGTGAAAATTTCCTTGTTAAAAACAACTTGTTTCCTAAATAGGGAAATTGGAATAATAAATATGTATAAAGAATATACGTTAAATAATTGTAAATATGAAGAACATAAAAAGTGCCTTCATCTAAAGAGGACACTTTTTATGTTCTTTATTATTTTTAGGGGAAAATAATGATTAAATTACTTTATGATTAAATTATATATAGAATTTGTGACAGATGTGTGTCAATGTAAATAAGTATTGAAGATTAGATTGTGTATATAGATGAAAAGAAAATTACAGATAAAAAACAAATAAAAAAATTGAAAAATTAATACAAAAATTATTCTTAATATGACAAAATAAGAATAATTTATCCTTTACAAGAAGCAAATAGAGAAAAAACTTTAATTCACTTAAAATACAGTTAAGAAATTGATGAAATTCACGAAAAATATAGAAATAAAAATGTAGAGGTGATTTAATGTTTAAAAAGTTAAGTGTAAAAGTATGCGCTATGATAGCTATGTTTGTTGTAATGTTCTCAGTTACTGCATTTATAACAATAGGCGGGATGAATAAAGCGTACAAGCATACTAAGGATATAAAGAATGTTTATTTACAAAATATATTAGTATTAGATGATATTAATTCAAATTATGAAAGTCTTCAAAAGAATATACTTTCACATATAGCAGCTAATGAGGAGAAATATGAAAATGATGCTGTTGATAAAGTTAGAAAGAAGATTGATTATATAAATACAGACATAGAAAAGTTAAGAAATAACGGACTTGATGAAAAAAGCATGAAAATGTGTGATGAATATAAAAAAATGTATGATGAATATTTTGTCCTTGTTGATAAGGTATTAGAGTTAAGTAATGAAGGAAAAGATGATGAAGCATATAAATATATGAAAACTGTTTTAGAAGAAAAGGATGATAAAATAGACAAACAGTGGGAGATGTTAGAAAAGGAATGTTCAGATAATGTAAATAATGTTATTACAAATCAAGGAGAAACTTTATCTTATATAAAAATAATTTCAAATATAACTTTTGTAATATTTATATTAATAGCATTTATAACTATAAAATATATAAATAGAATAGTAGTTAAACCAGTGGAAGATGCTAACGAAAAACTTAATAATTTAATTAATGAAATAAATGAAGGTAATGGAGATTTATCTTTAAGATTAAAAGCTAATAGCAATGATGAAGTTGGATCTTTAATAAAAGGAATAAATAAGTTCATGGAAACCTTAGAGAATGTTGTAGAAAAGGTGAAGAAATCATCTTTATCTTTAGAAAGTGCTAATAATAATGTAGCCTTAAGAATTGAAGATGCAAATGAGAGTATAACTAATACTTCAGCAACAATGGAAGAATTAGCTGCTAATATGGAGAGTATAACTTCTAATACTAATGGCATAAATTTAAAGGTTGAAAAAGCATATAATTTCACTAAGGAAATTCATAATGAAACAATTAAGGGTGTAGAACTTGCTGAAGTTATTAAACGTAATTCTAATGAATTAAAAAGTGAGTCAGCTAAACAAAAAAATAATACAACTATTATTGTAAATAAGATTAATGAATCTTTAAACGAATCATTAGAAAATATAAAGAAAGTTGAATTAATAAATGAGCTTGCAAATGAGATTCTTGCTATTTCGTCACAAACTAATTTATTAGCTTTAAATGCATCTATTGAAGCTGCTAGAGCAGGGGAAGCTGGCAAAGGTTTTGCAGTTGTAGCCAATGAAATAAGTAGTTTAGCTGATAGCAGTAAAAATACTACTACAAATATTCAAGAAATTGGTTCCACAATTAATAAAGCTGTATCTCAGTTAGCAGAAGATGTTAAGTCTATACTTGAATTTTTAAATAATGTAGTTTTAAAAGATTATGATTGTAATGTTAAGACTGGTGAACAATATGAAAAAGATGCAGAAAAATTTGAAGAGGTATTAGGGAAATTTGTCGATAACTCAAATGAACTTAATGATCTAATAAATAATATAGTGGATTCAGTAAGTATTATTACAAAATCAATTAATGAAAGTACTATGGGGATTGAAGAAACAGCTAAGAATTCAACTGATTTGGTAAATACTATGTTAAATATACAAAGTGATATGGAAACTAGTGCAAAGGTTCAAGCTGAATTAATAGATGAAGTGAATAAATTTGAAAAATGTCGAAATATCAAAAATAGAGAGAAATTCTAATGAAAAGATAATTTACCATAGTTGAAATAATAATCATTAGATATTATTATAATCTTCGTAAGGAAAACCTTGCTAGAAAACTTAATAAGCAAATGATGAAAATGGGAGAAACAATAATGATTAAAAGAAAGAAGAATTTTATTGCGTATGTGGCTTTAACTGCATTAACAGCTGGAATGTTAGGAAATGTAAATCCGATGGTAGTTTCAGCAGATGAAGAAGGTAAAGTAACAAAAATTCAAATTCTAGGAACTACAGATGTACATGGTAAGTTTAAGAACTTTGAATATGCAACAGTTTCAAATGCTGCAGGTGGGTTTAACCAAATTTCAAAAGTAGTAAAAGAAAAGAGAGCAGAAAATCCAAATACTTTAGTATTAGATAACGGAGATTCAATCCAAGGTAACTATAACAATCTTTTCACTACTGATGCATTTTTAAATGACAATACTAATCCAGTAGCTATGTCATTAAAAGAAATTGGATACGACACAATGGTATTAGGAAACCATGAATTTAACTTTGGATTAAATATATTAAACAAAGTTATAGGACAAATAGAAACAGGAAAAACTGAAGTTTTATGTGGGAACCTTTATAAAGGTGATGAAAGAGCTTATAAAGCATACTCTATAAGAGAAGTAGATGGTGTAAGAGTAGCTATAATCGGTGTAACAACAAATCACATAATGAAGTGGGATGGGGATAAGTTACAAGGTTACAGATTTACAAGACCAGACGTAGAAGTAAGAAAAATAATAGATGAAATAAAAGAAAATAATGCTGCAGATGTATTTGTAGTTTCAGCTCACGTAGGATCAGAAAATGAATACGGAGATGGAGATAGCGCTAAGGATATAGCAAACCTTTGTCCAGAAGTTTCAGTTATTTTAGCAGGTCATACACATGAAAGACTTGAAAAAGAAGTTGTAAATGGAGTATTAATAACAGAACCTAAGAATAATGGTGTTGATTTAGCAGATATTGATTTAGAAGTAGAAAAGACTTCAGAAGGTGTAAAGGTAATAAATAAAGATGCTTCTTTAATTACTTTCGCTAAAAATTCAGAAACAGATGCAGATTTAGAGGCTAAATTAGAAAAATATCATAACATAGCACTTAGCGATGCATTAAGCACAATTGGTACATTAGAAGGAAGCAATCTTGCTGATGATAATGAAGTTAAGGGAATTCCTCAATCATTCGTTTCAGATCAAGGTGTAACAGATTTAGTTAATGCTGCTCAATTATACAACAGTAAGAAACATTTAGAATCAATAAATGCAGATTTAACTAATGCTCACGTAGTATCTGGTACTGCAATGTTATCACCAACTGCTAACTTAATGGCTGGAGAAATAACTAAAGCAGGATTAGCTAATATATATAGATACGATAATAAATTATATACTGTAAAGACTACAGGTAAGCAATTAAAGAAATACCTTGAATGGTCAGCTCAATTCTTTAACACATTCAATGAAGGAGATTTAACAGTTTCATTCAATAAAGATTTTGGTTCATTTAAATATGATATGCTTACAGGAGTTACTTACGATATAAATATATCAAAAGAAGCTGGTAACAGAATAGAAAACTTATACTTCTCTGATGGAAAAGTAGTAGAAGATACAGATTTAGTTTACTTAGCAGTAAATGACTTTAGATATTCATCACAATTATCTCCATTATTTGATAAGGGTGAACATGAATTAGTTTACGAATCAACTAACGATACACTTTCAGATATAAGAGATATGGTTGCTGACTACATAATTAATGTTAAGGGTGGAACTATAACTAAAGAAGTAGATAACAACTGGAAATTAACAGGTGTTATCTACAATGAAGAATTAAGAGCTAAAGTTGTTGAATTAATAAATAACGGAACTATTAATGTACAAATAAAAGATGACGTTGCTATTGAAACAATGACATATGATAAAGTAATTGCTCAATTAAGAGAATTAGGTTTAGAAGAAAAGATTCAAGAATTAGAAAACATTAAGAATGGTTCTGTAGACAATGGAACAGTAGAAACTCCAGACAATGGAACAATAGAACAACCAAGCGATAATGGACATGCTTCAGTTATCGAAAATATAGTAACAAACGTTGTAAATAAAGTAACAACTACTGTTAACAACGTAGTAAGTGCAATTAAGAATTTATTTGGAAAGATATTCGGATAGAATTTAACACATTAATAATATGGGAGTGTCGCATTAGCAATTTAAAAAATTGCTAATGGCACTTCCTTTTTTTGATGAATATAGCTATTTTAGGTTACTAAAAAACTTTAATCTAAAATTTGACGCACTTTAATATTTGTATCCAGTTTTGAATCCATAAGCTTCAGCACATTCTGAAACGAAATTTTCTATTTTTTCTAGTAATCTTTTTAAGTTTTTAGTTACTGCTTTTTTCCATACAAATGTGTATTTATTCGAAGCAGCTTCTATTTTAGT
>SVCL01000030.1 GCA_015058405.1 Clostridium sp. | reverse complement strand
CTAGATTGAACCAAGAATCTATTTCGTCTAGAAAATTTATTAAGCTTGAGACATCAGCCTTTTCGCCTGTAAGAGTCACTTCATAAATTGGCAAACCTGATTTTTCATGATATCTTTCAGCTTTTTGTTATCTATATCATAAAAATTTGAGTGATATAAAAAATCTTGGTCTTAGAGACCTTGATATATAAGGATTAAGAAATATGATTAACCCTATAATTATTATGAGAAAGGCGGTGATAAATGATATATGAAAATACAAGAATCAGCTGAGAATTATTTAGAAACTATTTTAATTTTAAAAGAGCAAAAAGGATTTGTCCGTTCCATAGATATAGTAAATAATTTAAACTTTTCAAAAGCTAGTGTAAGTGTTGCCATGAAAAAACTTAGAGAATCTGGTTACATAGAGGTAAATACCTCTGGCGAAATATCTCTTACTGAAAGTGGATTAAGTATTGCAGAAAAAGTATATGAAAGACATAAAGTTTTAACCAACTGTCTTATAAACTTAGGAGTTGATAAAAAAATTGCTTCTGAAGATGCTTGCCGTATTGAACATGTAATTAGTTCTGAAAGCTTTGAAAAGATAAAAGATTACTTTAAAAATAATCCTGTATCTGAATGATTAAATCATTCAGGTACAGGACTTTTTCTAATTGCTTGTATGTTTTCACATATTTAACTTTTTACTATTTTAAGTATATTTTTATAGTAATTATTTTTATCATCGTGAATAAAAAAGTGATCTCCTTCAAAAGATACCAATTCAAAATCCGAACTGGTAACCTCTGACCAATGACTCATAATCTCTACATCAGCCTCATAATCTTCTTTAGCCGAATGTGCTATTATAGGAATACTAATCTTCTCCCCATTATATTTATAACTTTCATTAAGCTTATAGTCATTTCGTACAATTGGTAATATGAAGTTTAAGAGTACCTTATTTTCAAACACCTCTTTAGGTGTTCCATTCACTCTTTTCATCTCCTTTATTAACTCCTCATCCCCCATATAGCTTTTAAACTTATCTGTATTTGGAAAATGAGGTGCCTGCCTTCCGACTATAATTAACTTTTTAGCTTTGATATTATAATTTTTTTCTAATTTACACTCTACATCAAAAGCTATAGCAGCTCCCATACTATGCCCAAACAAATAAAATATTTCATTATTATTTATAGTTTTAAATATAACTTCTGCTAATTTATCTGTGAGTTCATCAAAATTAGTAATAGCCTTCTCTTGATTCCTCATTCCTTTTCCAGGCAATTCAACCGGTATACATTCTACCTCTGAATCTTGTTTTAACCATTTCCTGAAAATTGATGCATTCCCACCTGCATGAGAAAAGCAAAATATTTTTATATTCTTATGTTTTTCCACATCACTAAATGGAAAATATACATCAAATTTATTCATTATGCTATGCTCCATTCTTCTGCCTTTTCACGTATATCTATAAATTTCTTATAAGTTCCTTTTTTCATTATTAATTCCTTATGAGTACCTCTTTGCTCTATCCTTCCATCATTAACTACTAAGATTTGGTCTGCATTTTCTATAGTAGCTAATCTATGAGCTATTATAATAATTGTTTTACCACTAGTTAGCTCAGTAATTGCTTCTTGAATAAAATGTTCGTTTTCTGGATCAATACTTGCTGTAGCTTCATCTAATATTACAATAGGAGAATCCTTTAATATGGCTCTTGCTATTGATATACGTTGTTTTTCTCCTCCTGACAAAGATGCTCCAGCATCACCAACAACAGTTTCATAACCATTAGGTAACGCTTTTATAAAATCATGACATCTAGCTTTTTTAGCAGCTTCAACAACTTCATCAAAAGTAGCATTAGGATTTCCAAACTTAATATTGTTTAAAATTGTATCATTAAATAGATATACTTTTTGAAAAACCATACTAATATTTGAAAGTAAGCTATCGCAACTAAACTTTTTAACATCTATTCCTCCAAGAGTAATCTTTCCTGAATTAACATCATAAAAACGAGCTAAAAGACTGCAAATAGTCGACTTACCACTTCCTGATGGTCCTACTATTGCTGTTGTAGTATTTTGTGGTATAGTAAATGATACATTTTTCAAAATCTTCTTTGTTTCATATGCAAAATCTACATTTCTAAATTCAATATCATAAGATTTAACATTTATATCTTTTCCATCCTCATCTATGAATCTTGCTTTCTTTATAGTTTCTAATTTATCCATTATTGAATCTAATAACTCTAATACATGAGTTGCATCATTAACATTTTCTACATGACCAAAGATCACAAAGGAAAAAATAGTCATCATTAACATTATGGGTAAATTCATTTCCCCATCTAAAACTTGAATAGAAGAAATAAGAACTAAAGCAACAGATGCTACTTTTAATGAAAGTAAATGTAGACAATTAAACGGTACATACTCTCTTTGTATTTTTAAATTAATTTTCTTACTATCATTATAAGCATTTAAAATACCGTTCTTAGCTACACCATCTTGTTTAAATGCTTTTACTATTGACATTCCTTTTATATATTCTAAAGTAGCAGAAATCATATCTTCTTGAGATTTCTCATGAACTGGTGCATTCTTTCTACTTTTACTTCCTAATAACTTCAAGAAAAATGCTGATAATAATACACCTGCTAAAGCAATTAACCCAATCTTTACATTATATATAAATAAACATAATACCATTGTAATAGTTGTTATATAACCATTAACCACTGAATCTATCATCTTCATTGAATATAATTCCATATAAGATAAATCTGTAGTTACTGCTGCTGATAATTCTCCAGCATTACTAGAATTAAAGAATCCAAGAGATACACGTTTTAATATATACCCTATATTTATTCTTTCTTCTGCAGTTACCTCATAACCAATACTCTCTTGAGAGGCAGCCTTTAAATATGCAGTTAAAAATCTTCCAAGGACTGCAAATATCATAAAAGCCAGCATATATAATACATATTTTTCATCAAGTTTATTTACTCCATTATAATCATCAATAATCAAATTTAATCCATAGGCAGCAGCCATAATAGGCATTGCAGTAAAAATACTATTTAAAAATGAATAAACAAATCCTTTATAAAGATTCTTCTTCCACTTCCCAGACCAATTAATAATACGTTTTATTATCTTTAGCATGCTGAAAGACCTCCTTCTGAACTAACATTAGCAGCCCATTTTTTAGCACCTATATGAGCTTCCCACATATCTAAATACAATGGACAATTCTCTAATAATTCGTTATGTGTTCCTGTCTTAACTACATTTCCATTCTTTAATACAATTATTTTATCTGCATTCTTTATTGTAGATAATCTATGAGCTATAACTAATAAGGTTTTTCCCTTTGTTAACTCTGAAATAGACTTTTGTAATTTAGCTTCATTTTCTGGATCAGTAAAGGCAGTTGCTTCATCCAAAATAACTATTGGAGCATTCTTTAATATAGCTCTAGCTATAGCTATACGTTGTTTTTCTCCACCTGAAAGTTTTCCTCCTGCCTCTCCAGCTGTAGTATCATATCCCTTTTCTAACCTTAGTACAAATTCATCACATTGAGCTAATTTTGCTGCTCTATAAACTTCTTCATCTGTAGCTTTAGGATTACCTAAACGTATATTTTCTTTCAAAGAACAATTAAATAGGAAATTATCTTGTGTTACAAAACTTATATAATCTGCTAGTTGTGTTAATGGAATTTTTCTAACATCTACACCACCTACAGTAATACTTCCACCTGTAACATCCCAAAAACGAGATATCAAACGTGCTATTGTAGACTTTCCTCCACCTGATGGACCAACTAATGCAGTAAATTTATTTTCTGGTATACTGCAACTAATACCATCTAATATCTTTTTACCATCTTCATCGTAAGAGAAAGATACATTCGAAAGTTCAATATTATATTTTTCTAATTTAACAGGAGTTGTTTCATTCTTTAAAGTTGGTAAATTTAAAAGATATTCTACATCGCGTACTGCATATTCAATAGACTTAGCTTGATTTACAAATGCTGTGAAACTCATAAGAGGAGCTACTATTCCTAAAGATAAAATCAAACATATTGTTAGATCTGATGGAGTAATACCTCCATTTAAATATAAATGCATACCAATTGGCATTGTTCCAAGTAATGTTGATGGTAAAACAGCTGACCCAAAGTTCATTAACTTCCAAGTACTTTTAAACCAATCTAATGTATATTCCTTAAAAGATGTTATAGCATTAGAAAATTTCTCATAAGAAGAACTAGATTGATTAAACGCTTTTATTACCTCTATCCCTTCAGTATATTCAATAATTACGCTATTTACATAATTACTTGCTTCCATATAATCATTATACTTCTTACTATAATCCCCCATCATTTTTGCATAAGCTACCATAGCAATTGGAACTGTAATCATTGAAGCAAGAGCCATTTTCCAGTTTATACATAATAAATACACAAAAACTGATATAGGTATTAATAAATTTGAAATTCCTTCTGGAATTAAATGAGCTAAAGGTACCTCGATAGTTTCAACTCTATCTATTATTATACTTTTTAACTTTCCTACAGATTCATTTATTACAGTACCTAAAGGTGCCTTCATGAGCCTATCTGCAATACTTAATCTCATATTCTCTAATATTGTATAAGCAGATGTATGCGATAATGTTGTAGAAATTGCGTAGAATAAAACTTTTCCTAAATATCCCATTAAGCAAATTCCTATCCAAAATAATATATTGCTAACCTGCTTATTTCCTTCTAAGAATAGATTAATAATCTTATATACACTTATATATGGTATTAATCCCCCTAATACACTTATTACAGCACAAATTACTGACATCATCATTTTAACTTTGCACTGACTAGCAAAAGAGAAAACTATGGTCATCCAACTTTTCTTTTTCATCTTACTTTATCTCCTTTCTTGGACTCTTATTATCTTTTTTGTTGATAATGGTTATCATTATTATTACAAAGTTATTATATTTTCCCATTGTAAATATATCTACTCCATCGCTGAACCAAATGCTCCATTTAGACAAAAGATTTTCTATACTCTTGAGGAGACTTCCCCATAACATTTTTAAAAGCTGATGAAAATTTACTTGAATTGTCATAACCCACTTTTCCAGCAATAACTGATATATTTTCTTTTGTTTTTATAAGCATTGTAGCTGCCGTATTCATCCTATAAGCTCTAAGATATGAATAAATCGAAGTACCATATACCCCCTTAAAACATTGTTTCATAGAAGTTAATGGTATTTCAAATTTTTCAGATAACTCTTTTAAAGTAAAATGTTTTTCTTGATTAACTGTTATAAATTCTTTAATTCTTTTTATCTTTTCTACTTGAGATTTATAAAAATAAGATTTTTCTCTTCTATTAGCAGGAACACTTGAAACTTCTAAATATAACAAAAGTTCTAAAACTTTAATTTTAAAGTACTCTTCCTTAATGGAATCTGAAACTGTATATAAATCTAAAAATATATTATTTATATGTTGTTCTGCTTTTAAAATAACTGGACTATCATTGCTTAAAAATTTTTCTTTAAGTTTATAAAGATCTACAGAAAAACCACCAAATATATTTTTTAAAGTTTTTGTAGCCTCTTTTAAATAAAAACATACTGAAATACCATGATAATGATGAAGCGGAAATTCAAAATTCCCATTATGATAATTCTTAGTACTTATTTGTAAATCTCCACTTTCTACATAAAAATAAGTATCATTGCTTAACTTCCACTCAATGCGTCCTTCCCTACAATAATCTATACAAATAATATCAGATATAGATTCGAACTTTGAATTGCAGCTTCCCATATGAAAGTCATTATACATAACTACAATCCCTGGGAAAACATTAAATGCAGTCATAGTTCCTTCTCCATTTTCATCTACCATTTCATAAATGTCACATTTATCATTTCTCGAACTCTTTTGTATATTACTTCCTAAATTAATCTTATTATCACTTAACATCTTCAAGTGCCTCCTGAGTTCTTAAGAAAAAGGTTAATACTTTATCTATGCCATCTTCATTCATAGGATAATCTTCTACTATTCTTCCATTTTCTAAATGTATAATATAAGTACAACAATTCAAAATAAATTCCAAATCATGAGTAATTATGAATTGTGTTTTACCTAGAGATTGTAGCTTTTTAATATTTCTTGAAACTTGCTTCATATGTTTTAAATCCAATCCACTAGTAGGTTCATCAAAAAGAATTACTTTACGATTAGACACTACTGCACTAGCTATAGCTACTCTTTGTTTTTGCCCCCCTGATAATGACATAGGATGCCTATCTTTCATCTTTAACAAATCACAGCTTTCTAATACTTCCTCTGCTTTTTTAACATTATCTTTATCCATACTAAGCAGCACTTCATCCATAACACTTTCGGTGAATAATTGATGATTTACATCCTGCATAACCATATAACATTCTTTTAATCTTTTGGAACTTTTATATTCTTTCCCGTTTATTTTCATAACTCCTGTACATTTCTTTTTTAAACCACATAAACATTTTGCAAATGTAGATTTTCCCGCTCCATTATGTCCTATAATAGCTACTATAGAACCTAGTGGAACTTCTAAATTAGCTATATCTATAATATTATTCCTTCTAGAATATCCAAAAGAAAAATTAGATAATATAAGTTTCTTATCATTTTTCTTAGTAAGCTTCCTATGAGATTGTAACTGATTTAAGGAAAAAGGTCTAAGTCCCAACTCTTCTAATTTTTGAGCATTCATTAACTTTAGCTGACTTGGATAAAATTCATTTTCTATCATTCCATCCTTCATATATATAACCCTATCAACTAATTCTCTTAAATAATATAGCCTATGCTCTGCAATTACTATGGTCTTGCCTTTATCCTTCCAGAAAGAAATCATTTTTCTTAAGTCTTCTATCGCTTCTATATCCAGATTAGAAGATGGCTCATCTAAAATGAATATTTCAGGTTCAGTAGCTGATACTGATGCACAGGCTATTTTTTGCTTTTCACCACCAGATAATTCAAATATGCTACGATTCATTAATGATTGAATTTTTAAGTTTGAAACTGTCTTTTCCTCTCTATCTAATATTACTTCTCGTGATAAACCTTGATTTTCACATCCAAAAGATATTTCACTAGTTGTATCTACATTAAAAAATTGTGATCTAGGATTTTGAAATACAGACCCTACTATCTTTGCTGTTTCTTGAAGTGAACATTTATTAACCTCTAAACCATTTACAAGAACTTTTCCATTTAAAGTTCCTTCATAGTAATTAGGAATTAGTCCATTCATAAGTCTTATCAGTGTTGTTTTTCCACACCCAGACTCTCCACAAACTAATACTACTTCTCCCTTTTTTATGGTTTAGTTTATATTTTTTAAACTGCCTTTTCCTATTCCCTTATTATAATTATAATTAACATTCTTTAATTCAATCATTTATACCCTCCTAATGCACGATAAAACCAACCCAACCAATAACACATACTATTAAAAATATAATATCCCACAATCCAAATCCAATATCACAAATATTAGTTCTTTTATCCTTACCTCCAAGTCCTCTAGTTAAAGAAGCAGCTGAAAGCTCTTCTCCTATTTTTACTGAAGACATCAATAATGGCACCATTCTATATTCCAACATTTTTAAAGGACTTTTAAATAAACTTCCCATGCCTATTCCCCTCATACGCATAGCATCTCCTATTGCTTCTCCTTCTTCATATACTGTTGGAAAAAACCTAAACATTACTGACATAGGAATTGTTATCTTTTCAGTAACATGCATTTTTTCCATAGCTGATATAAACTCGCTTACTTTAGTTGTTGAAAACAATACATATCCCATCATGAATCCTGGTAGCATACGTGAAAATATTCCTGCTGTTCCTACTAATAAAAAATTAACTATTCCTGTTGTAGAAGGAATAAACACCATTTCAGCTAAAAAGGCTAAAGCATAAATAAATATATACTTTATTGCACTTTCTAAGTGTTTATTTACTATTAATAATATAAATGGAACTAAAGCAAGGGCAGGCTTTATTATACTCATAGCTCCACCACTTTCTCCTGCAATAAGAACAGTACTAATTGTAAATATAAGCATAAGCTTAGTTCTAGGATCTATCTTCATTCTAGAACTACTAGCATTACTGCTTATAATTTCTTTCCTCATTAAACAATACCTGCTCTTTCAAAATGCTTTTTCAAAACACGCTTTCCTAAATACGCTCCTATAAGTCCTGCTATGAAAGTCAAAACTAATATAAGGAAGAAACTCCAATTAGGCACATAATTCATTAATGTATCTACATAATTATCTCCAAAGTTCTTTCTTAAACTTTCAAAATAACTATCTCTCATAATAAACATAGGTATTAACATTCCTATTAGCCATAAACTAAATACGCCATATCCTACAACAGCCTTTTTAGCACTACTATACTTTCCACTCTTTACTATAAGGTCTGCTAATAGTCCAAAAACCAAACCAGTTATTACACATATAACCCCATTACCAAATATAAACATCAACACTCCTGATATAATTCCTGTTATAGTTATCATTCCAAACTTCTTTATCTTTGTTAAATAAAGCATAAATGGTATTCCTGCAACTATTGGACAAATAACAGGATCTAAAACTAGTAGAAGTGGTATATATCCAAGCATACAACATGCAAAGAAAACTATAAAATATATAGTTGTAAATACTCCTACATTAATCAAATCTTTAGCTTGTAACTTATTATCCATTTTTCCCCCTCCATAATTTAAGATTAAATAATAAAACTATATTAAAATTCCCAGTTAGTTACAACTAACTTGCTCTTATAAAAAAATGTCCTAAACTATACTTAGAACCTTCTTTACATTATATGGTACTATATCCAATATAAACTTTCTGCTCCATTTAGTCAAATATACTCCATCTGGACATTTTTTTATTTTTTATTGTATTATATAATCTAAATGTACTTTGTAATCAATCAAATACTTTATTAATAAATCTTCTTTTATAATATCACTAGCATAGTAATAACCAGATTTTTTATTATCATTACATATCAATAAAGCAGTACCTGCAGCAACAATACCTGTTAGCTTATTCCAATTATCTTTGTAATATAAAGATATCTGTATATCTAACTTTTCATTATTTTTTATTCCTGATGCTAAAATGCTATACATAGTATACTCTAAGTTTCCAGAAGAATATTTTTGTGATAAAGCTTTAGCAGATTTTCTTTTTTCTTCTTCTGTTTTATATTGTTGCATCATCTTTATAGTAATAAACTGCATTAGTACATCTTTATTAGGATAAGTATTATAAAAATAAGCATTCTTTATATTAGATTTTGAAATTCCTCTTAAAAATTCACCACTTATTACAGGATAAACATCTAGCTCTCCAGCTGGATCTGGTAACTTATAGCTAGTATATAAATTCTCTTTTATCTTTTCAATTTTACCTTCTTTGCAATAACACATTCCATAGCCCTGTTTTTTTTCAATACTTGCTACTATATCATAAGCAGCATTTTCTGAAAACTCTCCACATCCTGCAAAAAATTCTTTTATAGTTTCTACCTTATCAAAATATTCATTAGCTACAAAACTCGGAAAAATTTCTGTAAGTCCTGGGTAGGCTCCAGCACCAATAAGACACAAAACATTTTTGTCAATTACATCTCTTTTTCTATTAATTAAATTATCATATATATCTTTATCTCCTGATACATCAATATAATCCTTTCCTAAATCAATACATACATCTGCTACAATATTTAAAACCTTAGCAGATGGGCCTGCACAATTAATTATTATATTGCATCTACTACAAAATTCTTTTAGTTTATCACAATCAAATAAATCCACTTCAAAGATATTCTTTTCAATTTCATTTCCATATATATTTTTAGCTTTTTCTGCATTCCTACATCCAATTAAAATATCAATATCTTTTTGTTGTAATAAAACCTCTACAGCTCCTTTACCAACTAACCCTGTTGCTCCTAGTACTCCTATTACCATTTTCATTTTTCTCCCTCTTTCTGATTTATAAAACAAGATATAGGTTTAGAATATATATTTTAAAACATATATATTTTTAAAAATATATATTCTAAACCTTCTATATCTACAATACCTTACCCAATATTTCTGCTACCTTAATGGCATTTTGTTCTATTCCTATACAGTCAATATGATTTCCTTCAATTTCTATAACTTCAAAATCACCTATACATACATCTTCCCAAAAGCTTAATGCCATTTCTTGAGTAGCTAAAGTTAATTCTGGTGTTTCCTTAGCAACTAAGTACCTACTATCCCCTAAATATATATCTGGTACAAAGACCGCTGCCTTAAAACTTTGTTTATTTATATTAAATAAACTTTCTGCCATTTTAGATGACATTTCTTCCCCTGTAGCTTCTTTTGCTGCATTTGCATATATTTCAAAACGTTCTTTTTCTGTTAAATTAGAATATTTATAAAATTCTTCTGCTAACACCTTGAATTCATCATTATCTCTTAATTTAATTAAAGAATCCTTTGGTACATTTCCATCATTGTTTTCTAATACGTAGCAAATAGCTTTCTTAAAATCATCTTCACTAATATTCTTATATACATCTTGAATACCTATATTTAAATTAGGCATAAATATTGTTTCTAAAGCAAGATCATCTTGTATATCATTTGGAACTGGATATGCATCTATTAAAGATAAATCTACTATTTCTATTTCTCTCTCAACTAATCTTCTTGCAACTTCTACGGCTATTAATCCTCCTAATGAATAACCTATTAATTGAACTTTTTCATATCCCATTTCTATTATCTTATCTGAATAGTCATCTGCTAAAGTTTCTATTACATCTTCTGGATTCATAGAACAATATTCATCCACATCTCTTAATGAAATTCCTATCACTGGACCTAAATTTTGTTTATCCAAGTGCTTTAATAAATATTTAAATAAATTCATTGTTCCAAGACCTGCATGAAAAACAACTCTTAATGGGCCTTCAGTTCCCCCTCCAAAGTTTGTAAATATTCCTTTTGATGTAGATTCATTTTCGTCCTCTTTATTTATTTTTGTCTTAACATTAATTTTGTCATTTAAAAATTCTGTAAGCCTTTCTATAGTAGGAAAATTCAATATTTGATGTAATATCTCATCAAAAGAAACAACATCATCAGAAACTTCATCACAAGCTAATTCTTTTAGTTTACCTGCAACTTGAGCCATAACTAGTGAATCAACACCATACTCATAAAGGTTTCTACTTCTAGATATGTTTTGTATACCTAAAGAATCTTCCCAAAGTTTTATTACCTTAAGTTCTAATTCACTTGCTGACTCTCTATTATCTATATCTTCAGCTATTACCTCTTCCTCTCTCTCTATATTCCACTTACATATTTCTTTTCTATTTACTTTTCCATTTTGAGTTAAAGGAATATTGTCTACTACTTCTATATTTAAAGGAACCATATACTCTGGTACATACCTTTTTACAAACTCTTTTACTTCTTCCTCTTCCAAACTCATCTTATGTGATTTAAACTTCTTAATAAATAACTTAATTCTAAACTTACTTAACTTATTATTTTCTTCCGGAAGAGTGACTATAGGAGCATTTCCTCCATAACCTTTTAATATTTCTTTCCATGTATCTTCATCTATATAAGTAGTATCTTTTCTTAAATCATCTTCTGGTTTAGTCATCATAAATGCTTGAGACATTAATATCCATGGTTCTTCTATAGATGGCTCTGTAAATAATAATAATCCTTCTGGCTTAATTAATTCTTCTATAGATTTAAAAGCATTATTTATATACTTAGCATTTTCTAACACTCCTGCTGCAATTACTATATCAAAACTATTTGAAGATAGCCCTTGCTCATGAAAATCATTATCCATATTAAACAGCTTGTATTTAACATTTTTATAAGAAGTAAATGCTGCTTTAGCATTTGTAATAAAATTATTTGCTACATCAGTAAACAAATATTCCACCTTATAATCTTTTACTGTTTCTAATACCTTCTTAGATGTAGCACCTGTACCTGCTCCTATTTCTAAAATTTTAATGGTTTTATAAGGATTTGCTTTTGCCTTAGATTTTACTATTTCACAAATACACCTATTTAAATAATTTGCTATATTGTTATCAAAATATATGGCCTTTAAAACATCTAGTTTACCTTCTGGATACAATAATGAAACAGGATTTTCTTTTCCACTTAATAAATCTACTAACTTTAATGAATTCTCTTTCATGTATTCAATAAACTTTTTAGAGCCCATATCTTCAAGCCATAATTCTTCAGCCTTTTTCCATTCCTTATCTAGCATCTCTCTTGTAATTTTTTCATTACACTTATACTTATTAAATTCAAGCCTTTCAATAAAGTTTTCTTTTTCAAGTCTTGATACCCAATAGTCCATTAACCATTTATTGTTATCTGATATCTTATTATTACTTTTTATTTCTTCTAAGGAATATCCCCTATCCTCTTTAAATATTCCTATAGATTCTAATGCAAATAATATAGAGTGTAATGATGCCATATCTCTATATTTTATAGCTTCTTCTATCTGACTTTCTGATGAATTACATTCAATATCTTTAGCTAATTTTGATGCATTATTTATTATTCCTTCTAGTTCTTTTTCTTTAATATCAAATTCTTCTTTTTCCTTTGGCTTTACTATAGCTAATAAACCTTTTTCTCTTTCTCCCTCTCTTATAACTACAGCTGCTTCTGATACTGCATTATGCTTAAGTAATGCTGCTTCAACTTCACCAAGCTCTATTCTATGACCATTTATTTTTACTTGAGTATCTTTACGTCCAAGGAATTCTATTTCACCATTTTCTCTATAACAACCATAATCTCCAGTTTTATAAATTCTTTCATTTGTATAAGGATCTGTTAAAAATTGTTCTTTAGTTTTCTTTTCATCACCAATATATCCTTCTGCAAGTCCTAAACCAGTAATATATAATTCACCTGGAACTAAAACTGGACAGTCTCTCATTTTACAATCCAGAACCTTAAACCCTTGATTTGTAAGAGGATAACCATAAGGTATACTCTTACAGCCTTCTTTTAATCCATTATAAATATAATAATTTGACCAAATCGAAGCTTCTGTTGCTCCTCCTAAACTAACAAGTTTTATATCTTTAACTAAGCTTATTAATTTATCTGGTAAATTTAATGGTATCCAGTCTCCTGAAAGAAGTGCTAATCTTAAATTTAATCCTGTAACATCCTTTTCACTTTCTAAATATGATACTAACATTTGCATTAATGCTGGTACTGAGTTCCACAAAGTTATATTATATTCTTTAATTAAATCTACCCAGTGACTTGGATTTGTAAACTCATCTATATTAGGATAAATTACTGTACCACCTACAGATAATAAACCAAATATATCATAAACTGATAAATCAAAATGTAATTGTGCAAGCCCCAAGATACTATCCTTACTATTTACATTAAACTTTTTATTTATATCATTTATAGTATTAGCTGCTGCTATATGAGTAATAACAACTCCCTTTGGAACTCCTGTAGAGCCTGAAGTATAAATTACATAAGCAGGATCTTTTAAATTTCCCTTTACTATATCTGTTTCCCAAGATTGCGGCTCTAAGCTTGTAGATTCAATTACACATGTCTTTTCTCTTATAACTGAATCTATCTTAGATGCAGTTACAGCAAATTTTATCTTTCCTTGTTCAAGTATAGTTAGTATTCTTTCCATAGGTTGTTTAATATCTATTGGAACATAAGTTGCACCTAGTGATAAAATACCTAAAACAGCTTCTACCTGATGAACTGATTTATTCATTATTATTGCTACTCTATCTCTAGCTTTACATCCATTCTTATATAATTCACTAGCTATAGCTGCTGCTCTATTTCCTAATTCTTTGTATGTAATTTTTTCATCTTTATCTACTACTGCTATCTTTTCAGGAGATAATTCTATTCTATTTAATATCATTTCATGTAAAGTTAATTCTGGGATATCACCTTTTGTAGCATTTGCAAAATTTCTTTCTTCTAATTGCCATTTAGGTAAAGTTACTACTTCTTCTTTATTCCATGAATCATCACTATTAACTAAGTCATACATTAATTCTTTGAAAGAGTCAAACATATCTTCTATCATTCTCTCATCAAAAACACCTTTTCTAACATCCCAGTTAACTCTTAATCCATTTTCATTATCCATAACCTGACAATCAATAAATACTTGAGGTGTTTGACTTATTCCATAACCACTAATTTTTCCTTTTAAATTTTTGTTCTGAACTAAACCGATGGCACTAGTAAATACTATAGGCATTAAGGCAGCTTCCTTGCCTCTTTTACGTGTAATTTCTCTTAATACCTCAACTCCTGAAAAAGTACGATGATCAAGGTCCTTAAATAATTGCTTCTGTACTTGTTCTGCTTGTAACTTAAAACTTTTTTCTTCTTCTAAATTTACTTCTAAAAGATTTACAGAAGTGAAATCACCTACTATATCATTAACTTGTGAATCTAAAGGAAGTCTATTTAATAATGTTAAGTTTAAAGCAAATCTCTTATTAGTACTCCACTTTTCTATACAAGATGCAAAAGCTGTCATTACTACAGCTGTTGGTGTTAAGCCCTTTTCTAATGCTTTCTTCTTTAAGATGCTCCAGTCTTTAGTATCTAGTATAAAGAAATGTCTTATAAATTCATTTACTACTTCATCTTTTGGCTTTATAGGTAATTCTGGTGCTAATGGAATATTGTCTATTCTATTCATCCAATATGATTTATCTTCTAAATATTTAGAATCATTCTTTAATGCATCTTCTTTTGCTAAATAATCTTTAAAATTAAATGTTAACTTTGAAAGAACAGCTTGTTCATTTTCATATAAGTCATCAAACTCTTTTAAAAGTATCCATATACTAGCCCAGTCTGCTATTAAAAATTCTATAGAAAGATGCATTATAGAAGCTTCTCTTGTTTTTGTAATAGCTATATCATACATAGGCCATTTATTAATATCATATTTACGATTTCCCATATCCTTACGAATTAAACTTAATTCTTCTTCTGGATTTACTTGACTTAAATCTTTATATTTCACATTGAAATATGGAACTTCTTCTAAAAACTTTTGAGTTCCATCATCATTTATAACTGCTCTAAGCATCTCATGACGATTTATTAATTTATTCCATACTCTCTCTGACTTTTTATAATCTAAATCTTCATAATTTACTTCTAAATATATATGACATGCTACTCCACCATAATCAAAATATTCTCTACGTCCTAAAAGATAAGCTGATTGAATATCTGTAAGTTTAAAACTTTCATATTTATTATCTTCATTAGATACTTGTTTCAAGTTACTATTCTTTTCTAAAACAGCGATTATTTTTTCTTTATTATTCTTTAATACATCAAAATCATTCTTACCTAGCACACCTTTTTCTGCTTTATAACGTATCTTGCCATCCTCTGTCCATAGTTCTACGCCTTTATTTTTAAAGCTATCTATTATTTCAATAATTTCTTTATCCCAATCCTTAATCATATCCCATGCTCCTTTAACTTTTTTTAACTATAAATAACTTTTGACCTAATGACTCTAAAGGATGTCCTTTATCTGGTGTTACACATATATTATTTAAATTACTGTTATTAAATACATCTATCCATTGATCTAAAGTCATAAAAGTTGACTTAGTATTTTTTCTATCATCCTCTGCTTCTTCCATCATAAAAGCCTGAGATACTAACATAGTAGCCGCTTCCCCTGTAGCGTCAGTTATTAACATCTCTCCATCTTCTCTTAACAAGCTCTTTAATTCATCTATAACTACATCAGTATTATTAACATTATTTAATACACCTGCTGCTACTATAATATCTACACTTTCTTTCTCTAGTCCTTGATCTATTAAACTGTTATCAAGATTTACTTTCTTAAATTTCATCCATGGATAATCTTTAAATTCTTCCTTAGCTCCTGATATGAAAAATTGAGAAATATCTGTAAATAAATATTCTATATTATACTTTTTATTAAAATGCTTATTTAACTCTTTAATTACCTTCTTAGTAGTTGAACCAGTACCAGCTCCAATCTCTAATATCCTTACAGTATCTGTGCTATTTTCTATTCTTTTTATTATTTCTTCCGATACTGATTTATTTAAAAATCTTGCAATTGTAGTATCTGAATATAAAGCATTTGCTATATCCATTCTTCCCTCTGGAAATAAAATAAGAGCAGCTTGTTTTTCATTATTCATTAATTTAGAAAGATTTCTTACGTTATCAATAAAATAATCTACAGCTACGCTGCTTCCAAGATACTTATTCCACTTCTCCCTTGCATCATCCCAAAGACAATATAATTCTGTATCAGATATAACTTTGCTATTTAGTAAATATCCATCATATTCTTTTATTAAATACTTATTTTCAGTTAACATCCTAAGCCATCTTCTTATAACATGATAATGGTCTTCTTTAACCTTTAAATTTCTTAGTATATAATCTTCTGAATAATTTGCATTTTCCTCTATTAATACACCTTGGTTTTGCATTATATTAAGCATAGAACAATGACAAGCCTTATTTAATTTATACATTGCCAAATCTATCTTTTCCTTACTTAAATTTTCTAAAAACGAATCAACCTCTAATAAAGATTGCTTTAATACATTTACTGATATAAACTTATGCTCATTATTTTTGCTAATCATAGGATAGCCAAGTGAATTCATTAATTCATGCCATTTTTCTGAACATAATAATGTCTCTTGTGACTTCTTTAAAATTTCACTGGATTTAACCTTTCCTTCTATTACATCTTTTAAATACAAGAGATCTTCTGAAATTGCTTTTGGCCATACTTTAGTAAGTACATCTCTATAATTTTCATATTTTCTATCAGATAAAATTTCTGTACTATTATCCAGTAAATATTCAGGTGTATTTTCTAAAAAAGCACTTGGTACCAAATCATTTTTAGGTATATGAAGACGTGGATTCCATATAACTGGGCCATGAGAATCTGTTAGTGTTAAACTTCCTCCTCCAAAACCTGCTGTTATCTTATGAAATAAATGCAAATAATTATCTGAATCTTTTTCATCTGCTTCATTATGTGCTCTTATTAAAACAGGGACTTCTCCTATATTTGCTGCATATATTTGAAAAATTCCTACCTCTTTCATAACATTTGTTGTTTTCCACGGTCTAATAGTAGGTACTACCTTTGATAGTATGTGTACAAGTGGAAAAGATACTTGAGTTGCTGCATCAATATTTAAATATAATAATTTTTGTTTTTTATCTAATAATGTTTTTATACATTTAATAAATTCTTTTACTGATGTAAGATTAGTATATAAGTCTCCAACCATAAAATTAACTTTATTTTTCTTTGCTGTTTTTAAACATAAAGCAATATCCTTATTATGAATAGGCTGTTCTGTTATAACGTTAATTCCTTTTTCTAATAACTTAATTGTTATATCTGTTCCTATTCCACCCATAACTCCTGTCCTTACCACAACACAAGCTATATCAATATCCTGAGGAATATTTTCTATATCAGTAATCAAATTTATTCCATAGTGACTTGCACATTTTTTTGAACGTTCACTTCCCTTAGCTAATAAACCTACTACTTCAAATTTATTTTCTAACATCTTTAAAGCTTCCAAATAAAATTGTCCAAACCTCGAACCACATACCAGAACCTTTAACTTTCTTTTTTCATTCATTTTTACCTCCAGCCTGTATTTAGAGGAGGCTGTATCAAAACAAATTACTTAAACACTAAAGATGTTATGATATCGAAAAATATAACATCATTGCTTTAAGTCTTTTGATACAGGTCCCTCTTAAATACTATCTAAATACTACCTTCTTCAAACTCATCCTTATTTAATAATTCCTCTTCAAATTCTTCAGCTAATTCCTTAATAGTTGATTTTTCAAAAAGACTACTTAAAGACAACGTAATATTGTAATTTTCATTCATAGCATTAATAAACTTAATAGCTAAAAGGGAATCTCCTCCTGACTTAAAGAAACTATCATTAACACTTGGATTATCATATTTAAGCACCTCTTTCCAAATCTCTACAATTTTTTCTTCAGCTTCTGTATAATTAATATCTTCTACCTTAATGCTATTAGCCTTTTCTTCTTCTGCTAACTTAGCTAAAGTTTTTCTATCAATCTTTCCATTTGAGGTTAATGGTATATTTTTAATAACCTTATATGTTAATGGAATCATGTATTCTGGAAGTTTTACCTTTAATGCATTTATCATTAATTCTTCTTCAAATTTTTTAACTTGTCTTGGAGCTTGAGCTATTAATATACATTCATTAAAATCTTCTAATTTTCTACATGTGCATATATTTTCAAAGCCAGCTTTCTTTAAAAGACTAATCCACTTTTCTTTACTTAGTAATGGAAGGTGCTTCTCTTTTCTATCATCTTCAAGATTACTAAATCCATCTTCAAAGAAACCTACTGTATTTAAAATTAGTGGACTATTTTCAACTATTTCAGTTATGATAACAAAACCACCTGGTGAAATTAAATTTTTCAAATATGAAAGTGATTTTCCTATATTCTTTCCTCTATGAAGTGTGTTATCAGCAACTATAATATCAATAGAATGTTCCTTAAATCCTTGTTCTAATGGATCTTTATTAAAGTTAAATTCCTTGTAATTTATTTCTGAAGATTCTTCTTTCTTTTTCTCTAAGAAATAATTTGATTCATCCGAATAGATATATTCTCCTTCACCTAAAAGCTTTGCTAAAGATTTTGTATTATTACTTACTCTGCTTCCAAGTTCTAATACCTTTAAATTATTTTTATAATAATTATCTAAAACGAAGTTAAATGCTTCTATTAATACTTCTGTAGTATATTTTGATGTAATATTGTATTTATAAACTTTATCAGGAGTTAAGAATTTAATATCTTCAGTTAATATTTCTAAAGGATTTATCTCCCCTCTTAATAATTTTTTATAAACATCTATATCTCTAAATATATTTTCTTTTAATTCTTCAATCTTTTCTTTTAGCTCATTCTCTTGGCCTAGCTTATTATAAGTATTATCAATTTCATCACAAGGATTTTCTAATATATACTTATCATAATCCTTGACTAATACTTCCTTCTCAACTAAAAGATTTAGCCAGTTTAATACTAATGTTTTATATCTATCTGTTAAGGATAGCTTACTCTCAATCTCATCTATTGAATAAGATTCTCCTGCCTCTTTAAAGATTCCCATATCTCTTAAAGTTTTAAATATAGCCTTAAAACATATTTCATCTATATATTCATAGAATTCTTTTATTTTTTTA
Organism: Clostridium sp.; assembly: GCA_015058405.1. Lineage (GTDB taxonomy): Bacteria > Bacillota > Clostridia > Clostridiales > Clostridiaceae > Clostridium. Next base: position 36,175 of record SVCL01000030.1, on the reverse strand, counting down.
CTTTCTACTACTATCTCTTTATTTTCTAATGATTTAGAAATTTTATTAAACAATCCTTCATATTCTTCTTTTCCTATAGAAACATCTTTAAAGAACCTTCCACTTTTTCCATCTTCAAATTTAATAAATGATGTCAACGTATTACTTCCATTATCATCTTTAGTGGCAACTACTATTGATTCTTTTACTTCATTAAAATCTTTTATAACAGATTCAATTTCACCAATTTCCATACGATATCCATTTATTTTTATTTGATAATCTTCTCTTCCTAAAAACTCAATGTTTCCATCAGGTAAATATCTTCCTAAATCTCCTGTTTCATAGATTCTCTCACCTGTCTTTGGATGTTTTATAAACTTAGCATCAGTCTTTTCCTCATCATTTAAGTATCCTTTAGCTACTCCTTCTCCGCCTATATAAAGGTGACCTGGAACTAAAATTGGAGTATCCACCATTAAATCATTTAATATAAAATATTTTTGATTATTTAGTGGACGTCCATAAGGAATACTCTTCCATCCTTCCTTTACCTTATCAACTTCATAACAGTTTGACCAAATTGAAGCCTCTGTAGCTCCTCCAAGGCTTATAACCTTAGTAAATTCAAACCATTTCTTTATTGAAGCTGGTAATTCTAGAGGAATCCAATCTCCACTTAATAACACTACTTTCATTAATTGTGCTACTTCAATATTTCTCTTATTTATATACTCAACTAACATTTCCATAAACGCAGGTACAGTATTCCATACTGATATATTATTTTTATTTATAAGTTCAACCCAATGACTTGGTTCCTTACACTTATCTGAATCAGGTAAAACTAAAGCAGCTCCTGAAGTTAAACTTCCAAAGACATCATATACTGAAAGATCGAAGTTTAAATTAGAAAGAGCTATTACCCTATCCTCTTCCTTAACATTAAAGCGCTTATTAATATCCAAAATAGTGTTTACTGCACTTTTATGACTAATCATAACTCCCTTTGGCATACCTGTAGAACCTGATGTATAAATAACATAAGCAAGATTATCAGGATTATATGATATATCTTTAACATCAAAGTCTGTTTTATCAAAACTATATTTATCTAAAACTATAGTTTTTCTATCTTTAAACACATCTAGTTTTTCTTTTATATTAGATGTAGTTAATACTATGTTTACCTTAGAATTATTTAATATATTTACAAGTCTATCTTCTGGATTTGTTGGATCTAAAGGTAAATAAGCTGCTCCTGACATTAAGATTCCCAAGATAGATATTATCTGTTCTTGACCTTTATCCATTAAAATTGCTACTAGTTCATTAGGTTGTACCCCCTTATCTATAAGATTTTTTGCTAAAGCTTTTGATTTATTTATTAACTCTTCATAAGTTAAATAACCACTTGTTGTTATTACAGCTTTATTCTTTGGTGTCTTTATTGCCTGTTTTATAACAAGTTCATTAAGAGTATCTAAACATAATGTAGATTCGATATTATTTTCTTCTTTTATCTTTTCAACCTTTCTATCTTTAATTAAACTTGCTTCTTCCTCATTCCAAGCTTTCTTATTATGAGCTAAAGATTTAAGAAGGCTACAATATGATTCAAACATATCATCAAGCATTCCATCATAGAATAACTCTTCTACAGCATCCCAATTTAATACTAGTTCTCCATCATACTCTACAACCTGATGATCCAGCCAAACTTGAGGAGTTTGAGATATGTTGTAATTTAACTTACCAAGCCATTCTCCTTCTCCCCACTTACTTACTCCAAGACCACTAGTAAATACAACTGGCATAGTTACATTAGCATTATTTTCACTTCTCTTAGTAAGTTCACGCTGCACTTCTACTCCGCTAAAATAAGAATGATCTAAGTCTTTTAACAATTGACTTTGTATACTCTTTACTCTTTCCAAGAATGTACATCCTTTTGAATTGTCTATTGTTAATAAAGTTAATGTTGTAAAATCACCTACTACTTTATTTACCTGTGGATGCATTTGAATTCTATTAAACTGAGTCAAGTTAAGGGTAAACTTTTGAGTTTTACTCCATCTTCCTAGAACTTCTGAGTATGCTGCTATTAATAATGTTGATGGTGTTAATCCAAATTCCTTTGAATATGACTTTAAGCTTTCCCAAGATTCCTTATCTAACTTATAACTTAATCTTCTAAACTTTTGATTTTCTATAAGCTTTGGATCTTTAGCTAAAGGTAATTCTGGAGCTTTATATATGCTTTCTAACCTATCCAACCAATATTTTTTATCTTCTTCATATTCATTAGATTTCTTTATTTCTTCTAAAGCTAAAACATAATCTCTAAAGGATAAATCTAATTTAGGTACTTCAGTCTCTGGTTCTCTATAAAGTTTTGCCCACTCACTAAGAAGATAGAACATGCTCCATCCATCAAATATTAGGTTGTCAAAACTTACATGAATTCTAACTTTTTTATCTCCATAATAAGTTGCCCTTAAATCAAATAATGGCCAAGTATCTGTTGTTACAACTTCATGAGACATTTCATTTTTAACATCTTCTAAAGACTTATTTATTAATTCTTCCCTATCAGAAATTATGTTTATTCTCTTTATTTCATACTTTGGAACTTTATCTAAAATCTTTTGAGTTCCATCTGGAAGAATAATTACCCTCATCATTCCATGAGCATTAATTAATTTTTGCCATGCTTTATTAAGTTCATCATAATCTAAATCATAACCATCTAATTCAAAATAACAATGAGTAGATACATTTCCTAATTCAAAAACTCCACTTCTTCCTACCCAATATGCATATTGAACATCAGTTAATGGGAATGGTTTGCTTACATTTTTAGTATCTGGAACTATTGAAATTGAACTTTCCTTCACCTTTTCTAAATCTATATTTTCATCTTTTCTTTCTTCAATGTATTTACTTAATTCAGCTATAGTTGGTTTATCAAATATAATTCCTAAGGATATACTTACCTTTAATTCTTCCTTTACCATAGTTACAAGCTTTGTAGCTGTTAAGGAATCTCCTCCTAGTTTAAAGTAATTATCTAAAACACTTATTTTTTCTACATTAAAAATAGTTTTCCACATAGAAACTAGAGCTTTTTCCACAGCAGTTTTTGCTTCTATAAATTCATCCTCTATATTTTCTTCCTTAATGCCTGATAATCTTGTTAATAACTTTCTATTAACCTTTCCATTACCTGTTAAAGGAATATTCTTTAATGGAATGACCTTATTAGGAATCATATAATTAGGTAATTTATCTTCTAAGTTATCTAATATTGATTCTTCATTAAATAACTTTAACTTGGAATCTTTTCTTGCTATTATTAACTTTTCCCCAAACAAATTATTATGATTATCATTATCGTTTAGAATGCATACTTCTATAAATCCTGAATTCTTTATTGATGAATTCCATTTTTCTGTTGAAATAAGAGGTACCCTTTCCTCTTTTCTAAAATCTTCATATCCTACAAATCCTTTTTCAAGGAATCCTACTGTTATATACTCTAAATAACTATTCTTTGTTGGTTCATCTAAAATTAATAAACCACCAGGAGTTAATAAATACTTCATATATTCTAAAGTTTCATTAATATTTTTACCTCTATGCATTGTATTAGAAGATATAACAATATCATAAGAATATTCATTATAGCCTTGCTCTAAAGGACTTTTATCTATATCTAATACCTTAAATTCTACATTTTCATATCTATTTAATATTTCTTTTGATTTATTAACAAAATAGCTTGAATTATCAGTAGATGTATATTCTACTTTATTTTTATCTAAGGCATTTAAAATCTCTTCTGTTAACTTAGTATCCCTTGAACCTATTTCTAATATCTTTATTTTTTTTTCTTTCTCAAATCCTTCTATAGCCATTTCAATAGTATTTATAAACTTATCATTACTATCTTTTTGGATACTGCTTATAAGATTTTTAGGTGATAAATCTTTATCTTCTGAATAGAACACTTCTAAAGGATTTTTTTCTCCTTTTAATATTTCCATACTATTTTTATTTATTTCTTCAAGATACTCTATAAGGAAAGTATTAGTTTTATCTTCTAAACTTAATTTTTTGTCTCCTGCTAAAGAATACTTACTTGAATCATCCTTAATTAAAATATTTTCTTTGACTAAAATTTCAAGCCATTCTTTTATTAATTCTCTATATTCCGAACTTACTTCCTTTAATAAATCTTCATATAAAAATTCTGATTTATTAAATGCTTTAAAGTTATTAAGTACTTTTAAAATATATTTAATACCAATATCCTCTATATACTTTTGAGTTTTTTCATCAATATTATGAGAGTTATTTGCATTCTCTAATTTTCTAATTTTATCCCAAGCTATATTAAGCTCTTCTCTATTAATATCTTTAATTTTATATAACTTTTCTTTTCCTTCTTCATCCAATACAACATAAGAAATTAGGTTCTTTTTATTATTGATATTAGCCATAACTATAGCATCACGAATACCATCTTGTTTCTTTAATGCTGTTTCTATTTCACCAAGTTCTATTCTGTGCCCTCTAACTTTTACCTGAAAATCCTTTCTGCCTAAGAATTCTATATTTCCATCAGCTAAATAACGTCCAAGATCTCCAGTCTTATACCAAGGTATATTTCCATCACTTATAAATTTTTTAACTGTAAGTTCAGGATCTCCTGAATATCCTTTTGCAACTCCTGCTCCACCTATATATAATTCTCCAGTTACTAAATCAGGACAATCATTTCCCTCTTCATCAATAACTCTATAATCTTGATTTGGTAATGGACGTCCATATGGTATAGAAACCCATTCCTTATTTAATGGAAGTTTAACTTCAAAATAGTTCGACCATATAGCAGCTTCTGTTGCTCCCCCCATTGCTACTAAAGTACAATCTTTTGTAGCTTTATCTAATCTCTCTGGTATATCTAAGCTAATCCAATCTCCTGAAAGCATTGCAACTCTTATTGGTAAATCACAGATTCCTTCCCCTTCAGTAGATACTAGAAGCATATCCATTAATATAGGTACTGAATTCCATATTGTAACATTATATTCTCTTATACTCTTTAACCAGTAATTAGAATCCTTACGCACCTCTTCTTGTAATAGAACTATGCTGCCTCCTACACTTAGTAATCCAAAAATATCATAAACCGATAAATCAAAATCTAAAGCTGATACTGCTATAGCTCTATCATTAGAATTAATATTATACATATTATTAATGGATTCTATAGTATTCCATGCATTGTAATGTGCAATTTCAACTCCTTTAGGTTCTCCTGTTGAACCTGATGTTAAAATAATATATGCAGAATTATAAGGATCTACCTTTTCTAAATTAGCTAAAGAACTTATATTTTTATCTTCTTCTATGTTAAATATTTTTATATTTTTAGGCCATTTTATATTATTAATTCCTTCAAAATCAGATATAACATTACTTATACCTATTCTTCTATGAATACTTTCTCTTCTAGTATAAGGTTGATCTACGCTAACTGGTACGTAACATGCTCCTAAGGCTAAAATTGCAAATACAGAAACTATCTGATTAACCCCTCTTTTTAAAGTTATTGCAACTTTATCTCCTTTCTTTACTCCTCCATCTTTTAAAACTGCTGCAAGTTTTAAGACTTTACTTGATAGCTCTCCATAAGTAACTTCTATATTATTTAAACTATCAATAAGTGCTACCTTTTCTGGATTAGCTAAAGCATATTTAAAAAATGATTCATGTAAACATTTAGTAGGCTTTGGTAATGCCTTTAACCTTTCTCTTTCACGTCTTTCTTTTTGATTCTTTGGTAGAACATCTATATGTTTATCCCAAGCATTTGGATTATTTATTAGTGTTTCCATAAGATCTGTGAAACCTTTAAACATACTGTCTATTAATCCATCTTCAAATAATTCATCTACAGTATCCCAACATAACATAACACCATTCTTCACATCATAGCTTTGGAAATCTATCCAAACTCCAGGAGTTTGTGAAATCATGTAAGTCAACTCACCTAAATTTTCTTCACATTCATCATTTATAAGTTTATTTCCTAAATTACATGCAAATACAACTGGTGCAAAATCACGTTCTCCTCCCCTTACAGAAGCTAAATCTCTTTGAACTTGAACTCCTGAATAAGCTGAGTTTGCTACATCTTTATGAAATTGCTCTTGTATATTTCCTAATAACTCCTTGAAGCTCTTATTTCCTTTACAATCTACTTCCAATAACAAAATATTAGTAAAATCTGCTACTACTTCATCAATATCAGTATTTTCTACATCTCTATTAAATAATGGTATATTAATTAAGAACTCTGAATTTGTACTCCATCTATTAATTATTTCTGAATAGGCAGCTAATAAAATCATTGCTGGAGTTACCTTGTTATGTGCTCCAAGTTTTTTTATAGTTTCCCATCTATCTTTATGTATAAAATATTTTCTTCTTGTATATGTTGGTTTTCTTATATTTTCTGGTGAAGTTCTTAATGGTAGATTTGGTTTTTCTGCTAATCCGTTAATTCTTTCTTTCCAATATTTTTCTGCCTCTTTCTTTTCTATTACCCTCTTTGTTTCTTCTTCTTTTATATATTTAGAAAAACTCCAGTTTATCTTTTCGGCTGGTATAGATTTGCCTAAATAAAGGCTTGTTAAATCTCTTATAATTATTTTTAAACTTTGTACATCTGCTACAAGTAAATCAATATCAAAATGAATTCTATATTTATTTTCTTTGAGTAAACTAATCTCTAATCCAGTTACTTCACCTTCATCAACCTTTAAAAGTCTATGAGATAATTTATCTTGTATTTTCTTTAACTCCTTATTAGTTTCCTCATCAGATTTTAATCTTAAATCATGGATTACAATATCCTCAGAATAAGGCTTTTCTAAGATTTCTTGAGTCCCATCTTTTAAAAATCTTGCTCTTAACATAGGATGATACTTAAGTAAGCTTTTCCAAGCCACCTTTAACTTTTCTATTTCTATACCTTCACCATCTAATTCCAAATAAGCATGACATCCAACTCCACCTAAAGGTTGGTCTTCCTGACGCCCAATCCAGTATGCATATTGAACATCTGTTAATGGGAATTCTTTTGTTATGTCTTCTTTTTTTTCTTCTTCTTTATCTTTTATTCTATTGAAATTATTTTTACTTATTAATTTCCACCAATTCTTTAATGTTGGTCCACTAATTAACTCTGCAAATGTAATTTTTACTTTATAACGCCTCCACTTATTTGTAAGTCGCATTATTTGTAAGGAATTTAAGCCAAGTTCAATAAGATTATCTTCCTCCGTAAATTCAATCTTTTCTCCAAGTAATTTTGCAACCTCATCTTTTACTAATTCATAGCTTAAATCGTTATTTATCGCTTTGTTCATAAAACCTTCCTCCTTAACACTTAACCTCTGCCATTTGTTTTAAGCGTTTTTTATTAACTTTTCCTACACTAGTTAATGGGAAAAAATCTATAATTTTTATTTCATCTGGTCTCTTATAATGAGCTACACCTATATCATGTAAATATCTATTAACATCTTTTAACGTTAAGGATTGGTTTTCTGTAATTAAATATGCACAAATTTTCTCACCTAGTTCTTCATCTTTCACACCAACTACAGCTGCTTCTTTTATATCTATATGACTACATAAATGTCCTTCTATTTCTGATGGCATTATTTTTTCCCCTGCACGATTAATTTGTTCTTTTATACGCCCTTCTAACTGTATATTCCCATCTTCCGTAAATCTAGCTTTATCTCCTGATAAATAAAACCCTTCTTTATTAAATGCTTTTTTATTTATATCAGGTAGATTATAATATCCACTAATTGTATAAGGACCTCTAACTATTAATTCTCCATACTCGCCTAAAGCTACATCTTCACCTTCTTCATTTACTATACGCACTTCATCACTAGCAGAAATTGGCTTACCTTGAGTAGTCACAATAACTTCTTCTGAATCATCTAAAGATGTACAGCATATAAGGCCTTCCGCTATTCCAAATACTTGTTGTAATTTACAATGCATTATAGGCTCTATACTTCTTGCTAAGCTCTGCTCTAATACAGATCCTCCTACCTGCAATACTTCTAAACTAGAAATATCACTTGAATCATCCCATTCTAAAGCTTCAAGCCACAAACTTACTAATGAAGGTACTAAAGCTGTTATTGTTACCTTTTCTTTTTCTATTAATGGAAATGCTTCATCTGGACTTGTAGTTTTACACATAACAACCTTTCCTCCAGACGCCAATACTCCTAATATTCCTGGACATGCTAATGGAAAGTTATGCTCTACTGGTAATACTGCAAGGTAAGTACTATCTTCATTTAATTTACAACGCTTTGCACAACATTTAGCATTATACACATAATGAATATGAGTTCTTGGAATTAACTTAGGAATACCTGTTGTACCTCCTGATAATAATAATACTGCTATATCTTTATAAGAAGGCTCTTCAAATCTAACACTTTCTCCATTTATATTATCTAAACATACTTCATCAGTACATTCTCCATCTACTATTAAATATTTAACAGATGGATGACTACTAATAATTTCTTTAGCCATATTTTTATAATTAAATCCTAAAAATTTTTCAGGAATTATATATGCAACTGGCTTTGTCAAATCGAATATTCCATTTAGTTCTCTTTCTCTATGAGCAGGAAGAGCTAATATAGGTAATGCTCCTATCTTAAATAAAGCGAAACAAGCAACTACAAAATTTATAGAATTAGGTAACTGAACAACTACCTTATCATTCTTTTTTACTCCCATATTCAAAAAACCAAAAGCCATCTTTTCAGATTTATCTTCTAATTCTTTATAAGTTAATCTTTTTTCACCTTCAACTAAAGCAATATTATCTGAATATTTATCTGCCCACCTTTTTAGCTGCTGACCTAAATTAAAGTATTCCCAATATTCAAGACCATCATATTGTTCTAATTTTTCACTTAAACTACTATTAGAACTCAACATTTCTTTTCAATCCTCCCTTAAAACATTATTAGAATTTTGTTAATTACAAATAAAACAATAACTTTTACTAATTTGTAATAAGTGTTACAATTAATTCATCGGTTAGTTACAACTAACTATATTGCTATATTATATTTTGGAATTTACGATAGTCAACATTTAACTAAAAAATATATAAAATAGCCTTAAATTAATGTTATTTTGACTAAAAATAAGGGGGAAACTATGAAAATCTTTTTTAATGAATTATTATTATCACTTCTATCTGATTTAGGATTATCTTTTAGAAAAACTGATTACAAATTTAGGGACTTTGGGGATACTTATGTGTTAAATGATACTTTAGGAACAGGTTTTGTGTGGATTTACTCTGTTAAAAACCTATATACAATTACAGTTTCAGACTTAATCCTAAATGAAAACTCATCTATCGATTTATCATTAAAATTCAACAAAAATACCATAATATCAATTCCAACGTTAAATTATAATTTTATTTCTGCTAAGCTTGAAAGCATTATCTCATACGATAGCCATAAAAAATTTTATAAAGAAAATTTAAAGAAAAACTTACCTTTAAGATGCATACAAATTTCTATTTCACACAATTTTTTCAAAAAGCATCTTCAACCTTTAGGAATAAATACATTTGAAGAATTATTTAATTTTAATCTTTCTACTAAAAATAATATAAATGTATCCGAAATAATACTAATCTTAAAACAAATTTATTTATCAACACCTTTAAATATAATATCGGAAATATTTTATGAAAATAAGATTATAGAAATTATTTTGCTATTTATTCAATGGAGTCAAAATTATTCTATGTTTGATAAACATAAAGGAATAAAAGATAAGGACTTAGAAAACATAAGAGATCTCTCAAACTACTTAAAAGCAAATTACTCTCAAAATATAACTTTAGATTCCTTAACAAAAATGTATTTTATGAGTACAAATAAATTAACCTCATTGTTTAAAGAATATTATGGATTAACAATAACTGAATATCTACAATTATTACGTATTACTAAAGCAAAAGAACTTTTAGTAACTTCTACATTAAAAATAGGGGAAATAGCTAATCTTGTAGGATATAAGCAACATAGTAGTTTCTCTGAATTATTTAAACAAGTTACTGGATTTACACCTAATGAATATAAAAAATCAGTACATTAAAACTAAGCATAAACTAACAATATCTCACGCCCTTTCTCCTAAATAACGGTATAATTGTATAATAAAATCACTTTAGCTTGGAGGTTAAAAATGAAAAAGTGGTATGATGAAGAATATGAATTTAATATTGAAGTAGTAGGATTTCTTAATAGTGATCACACAGAGCGATATTGTAGAAACGGAGAAGAAATCGGAGATAAATATACCTGTACATATGGTTGTCCTGTAAACGCAGAAGGACAGGGTATTTGCTCTAAAGTAATGATGGTTATGTTTCCTATTATGGAGGCTGTCAGAAGTGGCGGAGACTTAAAAAATATAGGTGGTAGTGAAAAATACTGCAAAACTATTGTATGTCCAGATGGTTGTGTTATGTTTAAGTTAACAGCAAAAAAACTCGGAAATGAAAATTTTCACACAGGAAACTTCTGGGGTTGATTTATGTATATCTGATCCTAAAATTATACTTAGATTATTTTAATTTTCTCCTTAAATATAACTTTACTAACATAAAAAATAATCTTAGTATAAATCATGCTTTTTTTTGACTAATTCACTTAAAAATTATGTATTTTTGTAATTTTATAGTATAATATATGTATATTCTATTTTTGGCATATACAAAACAAGGCGTAGGTTTTCTCTTATAACCTACGCCTTGTTTTATCACTATTTACCTATTTACATTTAAAATATCTTTTATATTATCTAGTATGTGCAAATCTCTTATTAATTTTCCCGTCAATCCTTACTGTAATTCTAACAAGTGTCCATTCTTTTTCTGCAGGCTAACGATTTTAATTTTTACTCACCTTAATTCCCCCTTATGTATTTTTTAAAATTATAACATATTTACATTTTTTATCATTAATATAATAAAAATACACAAAGTTTGTTGATATATAGAAGTATTTATTTGTCTAATCCCCAACTATCATTCGATGTTTCTATATAAGTTTTAGAATTCATCATTGAAGTTAATAATTTAACTTTTCTTTCATCAGGTATATAGCCATATCTTTTATATTCATCTCCTGCACATCTGACATTATTTAAATACCTATTAATTTTATTTTTTAATAAATCCACCTTAAATAATTCTGCTTCACAACAAACTATCATTTCATAGTTATTCGTAAATAAAATATTAAATAAGTCTTCTACAGATTCGTAATTATTTTTTCTTGAGTACAATCCAGCTGATGATATTACAATATATTTATGATGTGATCTATCGTACTTATGAACATGTTTACTACCACCATCACTTCTATTTTCTATATAAGGATAATCAATTGGTAACATTCTTTCTAAAAATGCTTTCATTTTTGCTGGTATTCCATGAGCATATATAGGAAAACTCCATATTATTAACTCTGACTCTAGATACTTGTTTATTAACGCTTCTACATCATCATTAAATACACATTTTCCCTCTTTAGTATTCCAACAATGATAACATCCTCTACAAAAATTAATGTTTTTTTCATATAAATTTATTATTTCTATTGAATCATCACTATTACTTAAACCTTCTAAAAAAGTTCTTGTGATTTTTAAAGTAATACTATTATTGCCTTTAGGGCTGCCATTTAACACTAAAATCTTCATAACTTACTTATCTTCTCTTATTAAATAGATAGTTCTTGAAATTAATCCATATATTATTGTAGCTACAACAAATGTTATCCACGAAATACTCCAAGCTTTAAATACAAAGCTCCAAATTAAATATATTATTGTAGCTATCATAAATATTGTTACACCTGCAAAGTTACTAATCTTTTTATCATATCTTGTCTTTGAACTTTCTTTTTCACCAATTAATATCTTAAAAACTTCTCTTATTGAACTAACGTAAGTAAGTATTGCTATAAAAATTGAAATATACACTATATATATTGTTGCAGGGAAATTACTCTCCTTTCCAAATTCAAATTCAAAAATAAAATATATTAAAGGTGAAATTACCATAGCAATTATACATACCATTGTAATAAAATCATATTTCTTTTCAATTTTCTTAAATTTATTTTCTATTTTAATCTTACTTGAATTACTGCAGCTAAATTCTTTAATCTTTTCATATTTACTTACTAGGTTATTTGAATATATAAACATACCTACACTAATGGCTATTAATACTATTAATGACGCAAATGACATAAGATCAACTAACTCACTATTTAAATTCATTTTACTTAATATCTCTTCTAGAATCATATATGATGATATTGATAAAATACAGCATAATACTCCTAATGAGACAATCCATGATGATTTATTTTTAACTTCTATAAATTCGTTTAATTCTGAATCTGAAAAAACAGCTTCTTCATCATTCATTTCTAAATCATATTCTTCCATAATCTCATTAATATCTCCGAATTCTGAAATAACAATTCCTATAGCTTCATTTTCTGATATTCCTTTATCCAATAAATCGTTATATTTATCTTCCATATTTAATAAAATGTTATTCTTTAATATTTGTATTTGCTTTGTTTTTGGCAAATTAATGAACATATTTTCTATGTATTCATTAAGTACATTCATCCAAAATCCCTCCCTATGTAAATTTATTAATAACTTTTTTTATTAATTTCCATTCACTACACTTATCGTTATAATACTCTTTCCCCATAGTTGTTATCTTATAATAAGTTCTTCTCTTCCCTTTTGTTTCATTTCCTGAATAAGATATTATATATCCATTCTTCTCTAGCCTACTAAAAGCTGAGTATAATGTAGTTTCTTTTATATTGTATAATCCTTCAGAAATTGACTTAATATCTCTAGAAATTTCATATCCATAAGAATCTTTTAAATTAAGTAAATGTAAAATTATAATATCATTATAGCCTCTTATTATATCGCTACTTATCATTCACCTCGCTCCTTACTACGACTGTCGTTGTAATTTTATATTACCACTTTTTCTATATTTGTCAATATCAGGTACAAAAATAACCCCAGCCAAAGTAAAAAACAAAGCCGGGGCAAAAAATTATATATCTTCTAACCTAATTATATTGTTCTCTAAAAATAAACCAATTATATTTTTATATTCTTTTATTATTTGTTCAATAAATTCCTTTTCAAACAATCTCTCTACATAAGTAAATCTTACTTCTATAAAATCAAAGTGATCAATTATAGTTATATATAAAGGTAAAACCTTAGGAACTGAACCTATTTCTTCTGCTTTTATAAGTCTATCATTAATTTTTTTCTTATAGGTAAACACATAGTTAAATACTATCTTAAATAGTTCACCTTTAAGTAAATCTTCATACTCTAAAACATCATACATCTTTCTATGATCAGTATTTTGATTTTCTAATATTTTAGCGAAGTTTAAATACTGTTCTTTTGAATATTCTAATATATTCATATCATTATTAAGCTTAAATCTAATAGGAACAAGTTTTGTAAAAAATCCTATAATGTTATTTTTATTAAATCCTAAGTTATCTCTTCCTGGAATGTATGTACCAAGTATTATATCATCAGCCTTAGTATATTTATTTAATAACATAGAAAAACATGTACTGAAAGCTATATATTCTGTAACGCATAATTCCTTACATCTATTTCTTAAACCTTCCAGCTTATCTCCATCTACATAGAATGATAAATTATTAAAGTTATCACTTTGCATTATTTTACATCTTCTACAAGTTAACTTAGGATTAAAACATACAGCTCTCTTTCTTCCAGATAAATATTCCTTCCAGAAGCTTAATTCCTCATTATGTTCCTTATTATGTAATAAGTTTAAACAATCAAAATAGTCATATTCTAACTTTCCTAAATCTTCTCCATCATAATATGAAAATAATTCTCTTATAAAGATATCAAAAGACATAAAATCAAATACTGCATGATGTACATTTAATAATAATACTTGCTCTTTTAATTCATTTTCAAATAACATAACTTTAAATACTGATTTATTTTCAATATCTAATTTACAAGCATATTTCTTAACATTACTCTTACTTATCTTACCTTTTACCTTTATATATTCATAGTAATCTTTAGCACTTTCTAATAAGTTTATTTCTATTTTCTTATCATTAAAAATAAAGTTACTTAATAATGCATTCTGTCTTTTTATCAATTTAGTCAATGCTAAATATAATTTATCTGAATCTATATATTTATCTGAGTATATTATATGTATTATATTATTTTCACTCACTACCTCATTACTGTCATTTTCCATTTGTACTATCAGCTTCTGAAATCCATTAATCTCTACTCGTTTTTCAGTCATTTCTGCTACTTTAACATAATCTTTACTATCTTTTAGGTGACTTCTAAATAAACTTAAAAGGTCCATTATAGTCTTGCATTTATATATTTCTGATATTGAAATATTAATGTTCCATCTTTTATTTAAAATGCTATTAATGTTCATTATAATTAATGAATTTCCACCTAAATTATAAAAATTATCATTATATTTAATTTCCTCTACATCTAGTACTTCTTTGCAAATATTAAGAAATTCTTTATCTTCCTCAGTTAACTCCACATTATAAACATCCTCACTTGATTTTAATGCATGTTCTCTAAAGTCAGGTAAAGTTTTCTTATCTAACTTACCATTTATATTTCTCTGAAAACTATCTACAGGAACAAAGTAAGTTGGAATCATATAATAAGGTAATACCTTCTTTAATTTGCTAATAAAATAATCTAATTCAAGCTCCCTTTTTGATATATAATATGCTACTAACACCTTATTTGTATTTTCATTATGTGTAATTACCCTAACATTTATTATTTCATCTAATGATCTAATTACAGATTCTATTTCTTTAATTTCTACCCTAAATCCTCTAACCTTTATTTGATCATCTATACGTCCAATATATTTAATATTTCCAGACTCCTCTAACTTAACTAAATCTCCAGTTTTATACATCATCTTATTTTCTTCAAAAATATTTTTAATAAAAGACTTCTTAGTTAAAGCATCATTATTAACATATCCATTTCCAACGCCATCTCCTGATATATATAACTCTCCAACTTCTCCAATATCACATATATCATAGTTATCTTTTAACACATATACTTGTACATTATTAATTGGTTTACCAATCAATACATCACTTATATCATTAACATTTTCTCTATTTACTTTAAAGCAAGTAGCATATACACATACTTCAGTAGGTCCATAATAATTTACAATATTTATGTTTCTTAAATTTAAAACACTTTTAGCTAAACTTAATGGAAGAGCTTCTCCTACGTTAAGTACATATTTAGGAAGTAATAATTGTTTATTATTTATTTCGCAATGTTTCACTAACATATCTAAATACAAAGGTGTAAATTCACATATATCTATATGCTTCTCATTTAAAAATGACATTAACTCATTTGCTTCAAACTTAATCTCTTCAGGAATTATCTCTAATGTATTTCCTGTAAGTAAAGCAAGATACATTTGTGCTACTGTTACATCAAATACAAATTGAGATAGTACACCTATTACCTTAACTTTCCCATCATCCTCAATAAGTTCCCTTTTCATAGAATTTATTAAGTTAACTACACTATGATTTCTTATTAATATTCCTTTTGGTTCACCTGTTGAACCAGAAGTAAATAATACATAAGCTATCTCATTACCTATGTTTTTATAATCACTTATATGTTTACTATTTGATTCTATTAAAAGTGAATTATAATTAATAATATCAACACATACATCATTTAACCATTCATAATCGCTAGTTGTAATAATAGCCTTTGCACTTCCTAGCTTTAGCATATGCTTTACTCTACCTTCTGGATAAACTGTACTTATTGGCATATATATACTTCCACACTTTAATACACTTAATATAGTAATTACGTACCTACTATCTTTATCTAAATATATTCCAACTAAACTACCTTTAGATATTCCTTTTTTTATTAAATTGGCGGCAACAATATCAGTAATATGATCCAATTGTTTATATGTATATTTCTTATTCTTAAAGCTAATAGCAATGTTATCAGGATATTTTACGCACATTTCTTTAAAAACTGTTATTATACCTTTGGTTTTATCATATTCATTCTTGTTATTATTAACATTAGTATAAACATTATCAATTATACTTCTCATATTCCCCCTCATTTCACTTATGCTGAAAATCCACCATCAACTATTAATGTTTGTCCATTAACATATGATGCTTCATCTGAAGCTAAAAATAAGACTACTGAAGCTACTTCACTTGCCTTTCCAAACCTTCTTTGTGGTATCAACTTTTTCATAGATTCTAACTTTTTAATATCTCTAGTCATATCTGTATCTATATATCCAGGTGCAACAACATTAATTCTTATATTCTTACTTCCTATTTCCTTAACCAAAGATTTAGTCATAGCAACAATTGCAGCCTTTGCTGCACAATAATTAGTTTGTCCTAAAACACCATTAAAGGCAGCTATAGAACTCATATTTACTATTACTCCGCTTCTATTCTTAATCATTTCAAAAGCTACTTTCTTAGTCATGTTATATAATCCAATTAAATTTGTATCTATTACTTTTTTCCATTCTTCTGAAGACTGTAATAGCATTATTCCATCTTTAATTATTCCAGCATTATTTACTAGAATATCTATCTTTGGTGTTATAGCTTTAATTTTTTCGACTACAACTTCACATTCATCTTCACTTGAAACATCACACTTAAAAGATTTACATTTATATCCTTGGCCTTGAAGTTCCTTTTCTAACTCAGAAGCTAATTCATCGCTTTTAGCATATACAAAATAAACTTCTCCACCTTCTTCACAAAACTTTCTTACAATTTCTGCTCCAATTCCTCTACTACCACCAGTAACTAAGATAACTTTATCCTTAAATCTATTCATTATAATTTTCACATCCTACCTTTTTAAGAATTACACTTATAATGTCACCTGTTTCAGAATATCCATTTGCTAAAACATATTTGAAATCTTTATTAATACATTCAGTATTAATATTTATAATAGTATTATTTGAATTACATCCATAAGCTTTTGGTAATCTTCCTTCTTTAATTACAGTGGCTCCTACTGCAGTATTTAAGCATATATTAGTTCCTAGGGAATCTCCAAAAATACCTTTCACTGTTGTTACAGGTACAGCTTTTCCAAATATATCTGATATCGCTTCTTCTTCAGCCTTATCTAATGAAATATGTTCTCCCGCAGCACTAATTATTGCATCAATATCTTTAGGATTTATTCCGGCTTCCTTTATAGCTATATTCATACAATCTTTGAAATTATCTTTTTCAAAATACTTTATTGCTTCTTCATCATTACCAGTCTTTCTAACTGCAGATATATTACTTATTTCACAAAATACTTTTTCATCTTCTAAATACTTTGAATTTTCTCTTTCTAATATTAAAGTAACACCACATTCCTTTAACTTAATACCTTTAGGACTATCAGAATATGGATGACACTCATTAAAACTTTCTTTTGCTACATAAGATTGTTTTTTATAATAATTTAATATCTCACTTGTATAAACATCGTATGAACCGCATAATAATATTTCAGCTCTTCCTTTTCTTAATAACACATTAGAATAATTCAAAGCATTTTCTGACTTGAACATTATGCTTTCCCCTTTAAGCTTATACTTCATGGCTACCCCTGCTATACATGAGTTTCCAACTGTTGAGGAAAACATTATAGGACTAACTAATTCAATTCCTTTACTATATAATGAATTTAATACAGATAAGCTACTATCTATACTAGGAGAAAATACTGAAAAAATTGTTCCTATATCATAACTGTCATAAGAAATCTTATCTAATCCCCTACCTTCAAAAGCTTGAGTTGAAGAAATATAAGCTAAAACAGATGCTCTATTCATCCTACGTACAGCTTTAATATATGGCTTTTTTATAGATACTAAATCTATCATATCTTTCTCTTTATCCGACTCATTAAATTCATAAGAGAATAATTGTTTTTTAAATTCTTCATAATTATTACTAATAGTTGAAATCACATCAATCCCAGATATATATACAGAATTACTCATATGTTACCTCCTTTAAAACATATGACAATTTCCCTTCAGCCACCTTTTTATCTTCTACATAACATTTTGCTGAAACTATCACATAGTTGTTTACCATATTGTCTAGTTTAACTTTTATGGTTATAATATCACCTGGAAAAACAGGTTTAATAAATTTAACTTGTTCTACTTTAGCTAATTGCCCAAATAAGTTTTTCTCTACAACATTTTTATCATTATCTACAAATAAAAATCCACTTGCTTGTCCCATAGCTTCTATCATTAAAACTCCAGGAAATATAGGTTTTTCAGGATAATGTCCAACAACCCATGGCTCATTATATGAAACATTTTTTGTTGCAACAACACTCTCCATATACTTACTTTCTATAACTTTATCTATCATAACAAATGGATATCTATGTTTTACTATATCTAATATATTCATAAACTCCTCCACTATCTATAATATTTACAAATTCCAATGCTGCCTGAATTACCAGCAAAAGCAAATGAATTTGATATACATACATCAAAAGGAATTGATTCTTTTTCGTTTGTAACTAACTTTAAGTTTTCAGACATATCCATAGGATTTTCAACTGAAATAGAAACTGGCATCTTTCCTATATTCATTCCTAATAAACATGTAGCTAATTCAATTGTCCCAGCAGCCCCTAAACAATGACCAAATAAAGATTTACTAGATGAGAACCATATATTTTTTATATTTTCATTTTCAGCAAGAACTCTTTCCATGGCCTTTAACTCCATCTCATCATTAGCAATTGTTCCTGTACCATGAGTATTTATATATAAAACACTATCTTCCTTAAAATCATATTGCTTTATAATTTCATTCATACATACATATGCTCCAGTTCCAGTAGGATCTGGAGAGGTAATATGGTATGCATCATTTTTAGAGTTATAAGCAAATATTTCTCCATAAATTTTTGCCCCTCTCTTAAGAGCTGCTTCTTCACTTTCTAGTAACAAAAAAGCTGATGCTTCACCAAGATTTATACCAGTTCTTAGCTTATCAAATGGCTTACATAAATTTTCACTCATATTATTCATAGAATTAAATCCTGCAACACTTACATCACTTAATACATCTACCCCTGCTGCAACAACTACATCAACATTTCCTGAACTAATAAGATCATACCCTATTCCTACTGAAGTAGTTCCTGATACGCAAGCTGAATTTATAAAATAAAGTTCTCCTCTATTTCCTATTAAACTATTTAATTCATATAATGATTCTGAATTTCTATGATTTAACTCAGCACAATCTATTTCCTCATTATTATTGCTTAATTCTTCAAACTGATCATCTAAAGGTAACGAAGGTAAATTAGCAGTTCCTATTGTAAAAGCTCCTCTAGAACCAAAGCTTTCTATATATTCCTTATTAACATTTGCATCCTCAAACATCTCTTCTATAGCTTTTTTTGCGATATAATTAAATTTTTCAACTCTAGATAAATTCATATCAAGTTTTATCTCACCACAATATTCTGTATATGACTTTAACCTTTGCATTATTTTGCTAGGTTTTATTCCACTAATACCTTTAACAAATGCCTTACATAATTCATCTTTATTATTAGCATTTGAAACCATAACCCCAATACCTGTTACAACAACTCTTTTATTCATATAAATCACCTTTATTCGACACTTACATTTGCCATTACATAATCAGCTAATGTACTTACTGATTTAAATACTTCTGGATTTTTATCTGTATCTAGTTTTATGGCAAATAACTCTTGAATACCAACAATTATTTCTAAAGCATCAACAGAATCTAAACCTAATCCTTCTTCAATA
The DNA here is from genome assembly GCA_015058405.1 of Clostridium sp. GTDB lineage: Bacteria > Bacillota > Clostridia > Clostridiales > Clostridiaceae > Clostridium. Next base: position 16,077 of record SVCL01000030.1, on the reverse strand, counting down.
TCCTCTTCTCCTCTATTAATTACTTCACTATCAAAAAGTAATGTATCATCCTTTATATCATCAACTGTAACATCTAACATTAATCTATCTATTAACATTTCCTTTATTTTTAAAACAACTTCATTTCTATTCATAATGATCCCTCACTTTATAAATTTTCTTTTAATATTAATTCAAATATATTTTTTTCTAAGTTATATATTTTCTCCAAAGATTCAATTAATTTCTTTGTTTGTTCCAAAATCTCCTTAGTATACCTAACTTTAAAGGCAATCTTCTTCCACTCTTTTGCGTCTTCTGTAAGCATTTCAACTACTTTATCCATATTCTCATTCTTTATCTCAAACTTATCAATAAACCTTTGAACAAATCTTAAATATAGCCTTCTATAAAAAGTTCCTGAAACTTCATCTTCAGTTCTTATTAAAGAACAAATTGTAGACACTTGCATTTTTAAATAATTTTTATACTTATTGTCTTCAGACTTAATTGCTTTATCATAAGTTCTTTGTAAAAACTCATAAAAATCTTTTATTTGATTAACTGGCCCCTCATCACTAAGCATATACTTGCTTTGTTCAACTAAAGAATCAACATACATAGATTTTGGTATTTCTTTTATGATATTGCTATTATCCTTAATTACATACCATAAACCTTCATCCATCATGAACTTTCCTTGTTGATGAATCCCTTTATTTAAAGAACTCATTTGTAAAGTTTCAATCTTATCAGTCATAGCATCTACAACTTGCAATGTTTTAGCTTTAAGATCATACCCTAAAATCATTATGCAATGATATCTATTGTGAGGTAAATTCTTATCACTTAGATAATCCATATAATAAATATCAGTATTAACTACAACTGGTCTTCCACTAGCAACTTCCCTTAAAATTTCATAATCAAATGGCTTGTCCCAAAATCTTTTTGGCTTATATGTTGATATAGATTCTGTAACAGTTATATTTATCTTCTCACAAAAGTTTTTTTCCACTTCAAAGTTTCTTCCTGTTACCCCAAGAATATTAATAGATCCTGCAGGTACGTCCATTAACATAAAGTCTAGTCCACAACCAAGACCAAATAATTCATTTATAGTAATATCTGCTTCATAATATCTTAATAGACCTAAAAATGTAGCAAGTCTACAATCTCCATCTTCTTTATATGTTTTTATTTCTTTATCCGTCCATACATACTTCTTAATAAGTTTATTATTCATCACAAACTTCTCCATCAACTATTTTAATAATTCTATTTGCGTATTTTGCATGTTCCATTGAATGAGTAACTTGAATTATTGTTGTTCCCATTTCTTCATTAATCTTTTTAAATAATTCCATTACATCTTGTCCTGTCTTATAATCCAAATTACCTGTAGGTTCATCTGCAAAAATTATCTTTGGATTTGTATAAATTGCTCTTGCTATAGCTACTCTTTGTTGCTGTCCTCCTGATAATTCATGTGGAAAAGATTTTAAATGTTTTTCTAAAGAAACTAATTCTACAATTTTATTTAGTCTCTCAATATCTATTTCTTCATTATCAATTAACTTTGGTAATAAAATGTTGTCTTGAACATTCATTTCTGATATTAAGTTATAGAATTGATATACAAACCCTATACTATTTCTTCTCATATCACATTTTTCTTTATCTGAAAGCTTATCTATATCTTGTCCTAATAAGTAAACTGAACCTGAAGTTTTTTCTTCCATTCCGCTTAATAAATATAACAGCGTACTTTTCCCAGAGCCTGATGGACCTATAATAGAAACAAATTCTTTTTCCTTTATACTTAAAGTAACATTATTAATTACTTTTGTTTTTACTTTTCCTAAATTATATTCTTTATATAAATTCTCAGTTTTTACTATATCCATAATTAATTCTCCCTTTCTACAATATTAACTTTTTAGATTTTCAATTAACTTTTTCTTTGATTTTCTAACATATCTAACGGCTAAAACTAAATTAATTATTGATACACAGAAAATTATTACAAATAAGACTATTATAGTTTCTTTAGAATAAGTTAATGGAATTGGAATTTCTATAGCTTTCATCACTTTTTCTAATATATTAACTATTATAAAAGTTGAACCTAAAGCATACACAAAACCTATTATTGAACTAAATAACACTTCATATATAATCATCTTAGTTAATGTAGAAATTTTATATCCGTAAGAATACATAGTTGCTAGCTCTTTTCTTCTAAATATATAGCTAAGCTTGTAATTGCTATATATACCTACCAAATTACTTATTGCAATAAATATTGCAAATGCATAAAATAGCATGAATAATTGTTTACTGTTCTTTTCGTCTTTTTCTATCATTTCGTCTATAGACTTATATTTATAATTAGTACAAGTTAACTTTGAACTTAATTCATTGTCCATATTTTTATCTGAATTAGATATTAAGTATACGCCATTATCCTTTTTTACTGATTCATACTTTGAGATAAAAGATATATCCCCTAGTTCTTGTAATGTGTCAGCTATCCCCACAATCTTATATTTATTACTTAATTCTCCATCAGAACATTCTACGTTATCCCCTAATGCAAGACTGTATCTATCTGCAAGTATTTTTGTAATAACTATATTAAAATCATTATTAAAATCTTCGTTATTAAATCCTTCTGTCCATTTAATCTTTAAGTTTATAAAGTTCTCCTCTAATCTCATCGGATCATCTATACTTAATATTGCTATCTTTTTATCATCATTAAATAATAATTCTGATGAATTATAAAAATAATAATCTTTTATAGAATCACAATTTTTAATAACATCCTTATCCTCTTCTAAAAATGAGTCATCTACTCTTAAAAAGGCATCAGCGTAATAATCGTAATAAAAACTGCTCAAACCTTTTAATGTACTAAATGCTAAAGTACATATTAACAATAAGAATAATGAAATAGTTATTGTTGTAGAGATAGTTTTTCTTACAAAGAAATTGTTAATAGTATTTTTTATGGAAATAAAAAATACTCCTCTTTTAGGTTTTGAACTTAACAGCTTGTTTATAGCCCAATATAAGACTTTTAAAATATTAAGTAAAGCTATAAATGCTGAAACTAAAGCTGAAATTAAAAACATATCACTTTTAATTTCCATAGTATTAAGTATAATTAGTAATCCTATTAACACTACTAATGATATATAGTTAATAGGTTTTAGTGTATTATCTACATATACTGATGTAGAATTTAATAGTATTTCTTTATCAGACTTTTTAAGAATATTGTTTAAAGGACTTATAGTACTATATATTGTTATAGCTATTCCAATAGCTATAGTTATTACTGCTGTAATCAAGAAATCTTCTGGTGATTGATTTAATTTATCTAACTTCAAAATATAAGTATTATATAAGTTAATACAAACTTCACCCAGTGCAGTACCAAAAATTGATCCAATTAATGCAATACCTAAAGCAAAACCACTAAAAATCTTCTTTATCTTTTTCTTAGTCATACCAATACTTCTTAAAGTACCTATATAATTACATCTTTGAATAATAAATATTCTATTAGCAGATTCTAAAATGTCGTAACTACTACAAAGAATTATTACAAATATTATTCCTAATACTCCATAATAAGATTTAAGATTTGAATTTATCATATCATCACTTATTGATTTTTCTATTACCATATCTTCATTATCAACTTTTGAAATTAATTCTTCTTTTGATATGCTGCTATTATATATATATTGACTTGTTACATAGTCACTTTCTATCTTTAATTTATCTGTTAATACCTCTTTTGGTACTAAAACTATACTTTCATTACTATTTAAAAAATTATTAGTCTCATTAATGCATAGCACTTTAAGTTCAAGTTCTAATCCACTAATTTTAATCTTTATAGTATCATTATCTGTTACTCCAAGCTTTTCACTTACATTTTTATTTATTATTATTTCATTCTTTGCAAAATCATTACTTGAAGCACATTCATTTTCAATTACGTTTCCAAACACATCTTGAAACTCTGATAAATCTACGCCCCAAAAGTCACATTTTAATTCTTTATCTTTATATGTAACTAATCCATTATTACTAAATACCCCTAATGATGAGCTATCCTCTATCTTAATTTCCTTAAATGCATTAAACTTTTTATCATATAATACATAATCACTAGTTCCTACTTTACTTCCACGTATATCTTGTTCCATTGACTGTTTAATTAAATTCACAACATTCATAGAAGCGAATATAGTCATACATGTAATTACTATAGTTATCAAAATCAATGGTATTCTTGCTTCTTTTTTTGCTTCTGACTTCAATAAACTTAAAATTATCTTTTTCATTCAAACCTCCTATCTATATGCATATATCTCACGCTATCCTTTAATACCGAATTTTTTCTTATCCATATAGTGCAATGTTAAAATATATATAATATTTATCACTATAACCAAAATAACTTTATACACTAATCCCAAACCAATATCGCTAATTATCCACATTAATTCAAAATTAATAGTTAATAAAATTGAAGCTAGAAATACACATATAAATATAAGATCACTTTTCTTATACTCTTTTAGTCTTCTAGGATCTGCTAAGAATTTATGAAATTTCATTCTTAAATTAGGTCTATTAAAAATTAATGTATATATAAAATAACCATCTGTAAGTGATATAGGTATTAGGTTTACAAATACCATTCTTAAATTTGCCATAGCAAGTATCTTTATAAATTCAATTTTAAATACAAAAAATAAATCTATTAGTATAAAAAATAAAATCAAATTAGAATATACTCCAGCTAATAAAACCTTTATTATATCTTTCTTTTTCAAGGTATATATATTTCTATTTTTTATATAAAACATAGGCATAAAGCCTAAAAATAAAATAAATGAAAAATAGGCTGGACGTATTCCCTTTTCTATTCCTGTTATAACATGAAAGGTTTCATGTATAAGAAACATTAAAATCATACTGAAATTTATAAATAAATATCCTAAAAATACTGAATTTACATCCCCACTTTTATAACTTAACCAATAACTAATTGAATTCTCCTCGAATATTTCTGAAAAATTAACTGCTATTAGATAAAAAAAGCATATTATACTTATGGCAAGAATCACTTTACTAACCTTCATTATTTTAGAACATATATCTTGCTGTTTTTTTTGGGTTACATCATCTACTTCATTGAAAGTTTTTTTAATTAATTTAATAGATAAACTTTCTGCCTCATTATATGACTTTTTAGATTCAGTTCCCTCTATCAATCCATGCGATTTCAATAAATCAATAGCCTTACATACTTGATTATATGTCCCAATTCCTTCACTAACTAACTTATCAATATCACTTTTTCCATCTAACTTACTCATTAACTTTTTAAAAAAATTAGCATCTTTAACACTAACTAATAATTGTGAGTCATTTTCCTTATTTCCTATAACATAGTAGCCCTTGCCTTTATTATTAATAAATACATCATTCATATAAACTGATTTTTTGATCTTTGGATATTTATTATCTACCATATATTTCATTACTTCCTCTTAGAACCATACCTTTCGCATACTTCAAATATAATTCTTTCTAAGACATTTCTACTTATTTCACATGCTAAATCTATAGGTTTGCTAATATCATTATTTTGTAAATAACGTGCACCAATACAATGTCCATATGTTTTTTCACACATTCCCTTAATCCAACAGGAATTACACTTATCATTATTATTAGCTTCCATAAATAGCTTAGCTAATTCTCCTCTTCTGTCCTTATATTTATTAATATCAAAATCAGTTACATTTCCAATTATAAATTTATCAATTCCAATAAACATAAAACAAGGATACATATTTCCTGTAACATCAACTGCTAAATCGCTCTTAGTAGCTCCACACCCATTTGAATATACTTGTCCACTATTATACATATTGATAATATTGGCTATTGTTCTACATCTAATTTTATCTTCACCGTTACTAAATTCATTTTTTATCCATTGTTCAAAATAATCTATTACATCATTTTCATCTGCATGAGATAACGAAGTATTAATTAATTTTTTGTCTATTAATGGTCCATGTTGTACAGCATCAAGTTCTAAATCTCTTAACAAATAAAAAGTATCAATTCTACCTGTTTTCTTATAGTTATCTATATGCTTTTTAGTAATTGTTGCCTCAACCGCAAGATAAAAATTTCTTTTTTTCTCATTCATCTTTTTTATGTTTTTCATAATAACATCGTAAACACTACTATTATTATTAGCAAAACATCTATTACAATCATTCACTTCTTTTTCACCATCTAAACTTATAGTTATAGATTCAAAGTGCTCATTAAATAATTTAATATAGTCATCATCAATTAAAGTCCCATTAGTAACTATAGTATACTTAGGCTTTTTCATTTTTCTTCTTTCCACTATACTATTTATCTCTGGTATACAAACTGATAGCAATTTTTTATTTAATAATGGTTCCCCACCAAAAAATTGTATCATCTCAATACCTTCACTATATATATCATATGCAGCTTCTATAGCTTTCTTTAAGGTATCTATATTCATCATTTCTAACTCTTGATTAGTTGCATACTTTCCTTCTTCTGCATAACAATATTTACATGCTAGATTACAAGAATTACTAACATTAAGTATTAATCTTTTACATATATTTTTATTTTCCTTATGAATAGTTAACTGTTTTTGTTCATCATTATCTTTTTCTAAAGTTAGCTTACTTTCAACCTCCTTTAATTCTTGTTCTGACATACCATCTAACAAGCTGTTTAATTTAGTAGGAAGTTTGAAAATCTTCATATTCTTTAGATTTAATATGATATAATTATTATCTTTTTTAAATAAATGTTTCTCTTCCATAACCTTATTACCTTTTCTTATAATAATTAGGAAAATAGTAATACATCTCTTTTGCATACCTTTGCTTTAATATATACTTATATTTAAGTTAAAATCTTATGAACATGCACATCCAAAACCATATCCTGGAGTTACAACGTCTTCTAATTCTTCTACGTTTAAATCAAGATTAGTTTCTTCTAATGAGCTTTCTATTCTTTTAATTGCATCTAACATTCCATTCCCCCCTTTCCTCTTATTAATTTCATATTATTGACAGTTGCATCCAAAACCGTATCCTGGAGTTACAACATCTTCTAATTCTTCTATAGCGAAGTCAACAGTAGTTTCTTCTAAAGAAGCTTCAATTCTTTTAATTGCGTCTGTCATCTGATATCCCTCCTTTCTTTTTATGTATTCATATTACTATTCCCCTTCAAATGGTATACATCTTAAATTCTATATTTTTTGCTTTATTTTGTCAATTTATGATTTTTTTATTGAATTATCCCTATAATACAGATTCCTAACCCACAAATAAATTAAATTAACTATAAATTTAATTTATTTCTTTGAAAATTTTCTCAAAAAAATACTTATAGTTAAATCTCTAATGATGAAAAATGTATTTTTTTAGAATTTAAGCTATAAAACTTAAAATCAATTTAACAAACCAAGGAAACAACCAATTGAATTTATTATAAAAAAAGAACAGGAAAGTATAAACTTTTCTGCTCTTACTTATTTTTTTAATGTATAAATTCTATTATACAAAAGCAATTGCTTCTATCTCAATAACTGCATCCTTAGGAAGTCTAGCCACTTCTACACAGCTTCTAGCTGGAAGAGATTCTGCAAAATACTCACCATACACTTCATTTACTAAAGAAAAATCATCCATATTCTTAATATAAACAACAGTTTTAATAACATTATCTAAGCTGCTACCTGCTTCTTCTAATATAGCCTTTACATTTTCTATAGATTGTTTAGTAGCTTCTTTTATTTCAGTAACTAATACTCCTGTTTCAGGATTTATAGGAATTTGTCCTGAAGTAAAGATTAAATTTCCTACTCTTTTTCCTTGTGAATATGGTCCTATTGCCTTTGGTGCCTTTTCTGTACTTATTATTTCTGATTTCATTATTTATTCCTCCGATACATTAAAATATACTTTATTTTATAAACTAATAATATTATTAATTTACCTTTCCTTCTCACTCATCTTTTCTATACGTATAACTTCACTTTTACTTATATATTTCTCAATATTATGCTCTATGATTAAATAATAATCTCTATACTTAAGATAAGCCTTACACTTGATGATTTGTTTATTATCTTTTCCTATTAATACATATATATAATTTTGCTTAAAGCCCCAATATATTAATTTCAAGGAATTATCAAATACTACCATACCAATACACATAATACAATAAGCTACACATACAACAAATATCATTTTATTTTCTGATTTATTAAAAAATCTTCTATATTAGCGAATTTATTTAAGTTAAAATCATAAAACACCAATACTAATTTTCCTATATATACTATAAAAAAAGTTGCATATATTTTTTATAATTTCAAAGCTACTATTCATCTCATCTATATTTTCTCCATTAGCCATTAATATGTAACAAAAAATAAAAATAGAAATCACATCAATGACCGTAACAATTACAGCAATCATATTAATAAACATATTTAACTTTGATTCTTCCCCAGGATAATGTTTAAAAAGTGATTTTATACGTTCGATAAAAAATTTATTTACACCAACTAGATATACACCAAAAAAGAAAAAAACATACTAAGAAAAAGTAATATCTCTCTCATATTTTTAATTATGCTCATTCAATACTCCTAACTAAAACATTCACCATGTATTTTTTTACATTTTTTATAATTATAGCACATTCCGATATTTTTCACACAAAAATATAAGCATAGAAAAACATTTATTTTTCTATGCTTATATTCACCTATTTATTATCTCTTAATCTAGCAATAAGTTCACTCTTAGTATCCCAAAGCTTTTGAGATAAATCCACATAATAAGCATGAGGATTTTCAAATCTCTTAATTTCTTCCCAAGCATTATCAAGCTGTTCTTTAGCATAAGTTCTTATTTCCTCTAAAGAAGGACTTTCATAAACAAGCTTACCATCTTCAAATATAGGAACTTGTAATTCTTCTACATAAAAATTAGTTAAAGTCTTCTTCTTCCAAGTATAAACCGGATCAAATATTACATATGGTTCATTTGTATCTATAACTTCATCAGCTAAAGTAATAACATCAGCTAAGGCCTTATTAGTATCTTTATCATAGAATCTATAGACCTTCTTATATCCTGGATTTGAAACCTTCTCTACATTTTCTGATAACTTAATTCTTGGAACAACTCTTCCCTCTTCATTTTCCATTGCTACAAGCTTATATACTCCTCCAAATACAGGCTCACTTTTTGAAGTTATAAGTCTTTCACCTACTCCAAAAGTATCAAGCTTAGCTCCTTGTAATAATAAAGATAATATTGTATATTCATCTAATGAATTAGAAGCAATTATCTTACAATCATCTAATCCTTCTGCATCTAACATCTTTCTAGCTTTAATTGAAAGATAAGCCATATCTCCACTATCTAATCTAACTCCCTTAAGTCTTTTACCCATAGGTTCTAATACTTCCTTTGCTACTCTTATAGCATTTGGAATACCAGAATCTAATACTGAATAAGTATCAACTAACAATATACAATTGTCTGGATAATACTCAGCATACTTCTTAAAAGCCTCATATTCATCTTCATAGAATTGAATCCAAGAATGAGCCATAGTTCCTGATACAGGTATACCTAATTCTTCTCCTACAATAGTAGTAGCAGTTCCATGAGCTCCACCAATATATGCTGCTCTTGCTCCATTAATTGCAGCATCATATCCTTGAGCTCTTCTAGCGCCAAATTCTAAAACTGTTCTTCCCTCTGCTGCTCTACATATTCTACTTGTTTTAGTTGCAATTAATGACTGATGATTTATTGTTAAAAGAATCATGGTTTCTAGAAGTTGTGCTTCTATTACAGGCGCCTTTACTGTTATTATTGGTTCATTTGGAAACATTAAAGTTCCTTCCTTCATAGCATACATAGAACCTGTAAATTTAAAGTCTTCTAAATATCTCAAAAACTCTTCACTAAAGCAATTTAAACTTCTTAAATACTCTATATCACCTTTATCGAACTTTAAACTTTCTACATATTCTATTACCTGTTCTAGTCCTGCCATTATTGCATAACCACCTTTTTCAGGTACCTTTCTAAAGAACATATCGAAGTAAACTATTCTATCTTTAGCTCCATCTAAAAGATATCCATTACTCATTGTTAATTCATAAAAATCCATTAACATACTCATATTTCTACTATTTCTTAAATCTATATTACTCATTATATCCACCCTAGCTTTAGATACTTATAAATATCTAAATCCTTTCTTATATATATTTTTTATAATTTTTCTTTATATCATTCATTTATTATTTATAATCAAAATGATTATAAGTACTTTTAAAAAAATACCCTAGAGTATTTTTTTCACAACATTTATGCCGTTATTTTTTAACTTAAAGAAAGTAAGTAAATTCATAAGTTCAGCATTATGATTTCCTAGTTCATATGTTTCTGTTGCATCCATAGGAACTATTATTTCTTTATCCATATTCTTTTCATCAAAATAAGTTTTTAAAGTTATAACAAAAGTTTCTACGCAAATGTTACTACATACTCCTGTAACTATAAAGTTTTCTATATCACTATTTTCTTCAAGCCATAGCTTAAAGTCAGGTGCATGGAATCCATTTATACTATTCTTTTTTATTACTGTAGTATTATTGTCTACCTTATCTTTTAATTCTTCTATTAACTCTTCTTCTACTGTTCCTTTTAAACAATGTTTTGGATAAGCTTTAAATTCCACAGATTCTTCTGTATGGCTATCTATAAAAAATACTTTCTTACAATCCTTTAGCTCTTCATTTAACTTTAATATAGGTTCTATAGTTTTTTCTACTCTATCTGATGCTAATGGCCCTACATTATAAAAACCTCTTACCATATCAACTACTATAAATGCTGTCTTAGATTTATCTATTGATTCTAAGTTTAAACTTTCTAATGATTCTATCTCTTTTTCTATTCCTTCTAAAGCTTCAAACATTCTATTCACCTCTTAAATATTATTAATTTCATCTATAATATAAGCTTTATTTAGCTTATATAAGGAAGATGGTCTATAAGCTCTATTACTTCTTACCATTTCAGTCTTTGTTACCATTGGAGTAACCCATCTTCTAAAGTTTTGCTTGGTAAGTTTTCTTCCAAGTAATAACTCATATACTTGTTGAAGTTCTGTAAGGGTAAAACATTCAGGTAATAAACTAAAAGCTATTGTAGTATATTGAACTTTATTTCTCATTCTTTCTAAAGAATAATTAAGTATCTTTATATGATCAAAGGCTATACCTCTTTCTCCTTTAATTAACTTTATCTTAAAATTAGACTTCTTACTAAAACCTTCTACTATTATTTCTTCAATAACTTCGTAAACTATTAAAATACCTTTTTCTTTATTTTCTAAGGTCATCTCATACTTTCTTGTAAATTCATCTTTATCAATAAGATTTTTACTAATTTCAAACCAAGCTACCTCTTCTGCATCATCCCCAGCTTTAGTATTAAGACTGTTCTTATTTACTAATGCCATATATGATGTAGATATTACTCTCATACGTGGATCTCTATTTACATCTCCCCATGTATATAGTTGCTCTAAGTAAATATTATCTATATTAGTTTCTTCTTTTAATTCCCTATAAACTGCTGATTCTATATTTTCATTAATATCTACAAAACCACCTGGTATTGCCCAACAGCCTATATAAGGATGATTATTTCTTTTTATTAATAAAACCTTTAACTTTTTCTTTGGAACTTTTTTAAGATTTTCTTCTTCCTCATCATCTAATGTAAATAAAACCATATCTACTGTAACTGAAGGTCTTTCATAATCCCCTGGCTTATAATTTTTTAAGAATTCCTCTTCTGTTAATCCATCCTTGTTTATCATCTTTTTATCCCCCTTATAATCAAAATGATTATATGTATCTTTATAATTATTATATGCCTATTCTATTAAAAATTCAACCATTTTATAAACAAATTTCCATAATCCATGTAAAATTAATTATATGATTAGATTTAACTTTTACATTTAAGTTATTAAGATAACATTCTAACTTCTCTACATTAGAATAATATTTTCTACTAATAGTTTCCCACAAATCTAACCTATTATCCTTAATAAATTTATTATGATATTGCTCCCTTTCTTCTTCATTTTTAAACATAAAATCAACAATAATTATTTTACCTTTTGATTTTAAATAATCCATCATATTTTTTATAGCTATCTTTTTTTCATTATCATTCAAACCATGAAAAGCAAAGGTTGTAACTACTATATCAGCATAATTTTTATCTATAGGTTCATCCAAAAAACTTCCTAACCTTACATTCATATTCTTATATTTATTTTTTACATACCCTAATATTTCTTCGTTTTTATCTATACCTATAACATTAATCTTATCTGATATTGGTCCACATAAATTCCCCGTTCCACAACCTATATCAATAATTGTATACGCATTATTTTCTAAAATATATTTTCTAACATCTTGTAAAATATCTTCATACTTTTCAAAAAGACCTAATTCATCATCTTTTCTTTCCTTTACCATCTTGTTATATTTTATAGCTCTATTCACTCTAACTCCGTTGCCAAAACCTTATAAAACTTTATAAACATGTTTGATTCCTTACTCAACATGTCCTATTTTGTCTTGATAGACTAGACTACTCTAGTTTGATATAACACTCCAAAGGCATAAATTCCTATACAGCGAATGGTACATATTGTGAATATCTTGAATTTAATCTGCTTTTCAAGTTTTATAATATTGTTAATCTTTTTGAATTAGCAACGGTTTTCACCACCTTTCTTTATTTTATTCATTTCATATTTTCGAAGAACTACTATTTTATCTATTTCTGAATTAGTAAGCATATCTATTAATTGATTTTCATGTTTTAGTCCCCAAAAATGGTCAAGTTGTTTCTGAGAATAATATCTATATCCAGTATCTTGGACTCTAGCAGGTTTTAATTTATCAAGTTTATACTGGTTTGTCAAAGTTTTTTAAAGTTTTCCAATAGCTTTAGTAACAGCTCTTCAAATTGAAATAGGTGTATCTTCTCCAGATGGAAGTTTTGGTCCAGCAACTGCCACAGCTTTTAATAACATGTCTAAAGGTTGCACTAATAAAAATTTAGTATATATCTTACAAGGAGGTTTATATTGTAAGGGATATAACCCTGGAGGATTTACAGGAACTTTTGGAGATAATACCACAGCTGCTGTAATAAAACTTCAAACAGATGCAGGTTTGTCTAACAATGATGGCGTTGTTACTGCTCTATTAATGAAAGCTATATTATCTATGGATGCTTTCACTTTATTAACTTATGGCTCTTATAACGGAGACTCAAAAATCAGAATAATTCAACAAAATTTAAATAGAGATTATTCTTCAAATAAATACTTTGCTGCAGATGTAGGACTAGTTCCTTGTGATGGTATCTACGGAAAATCTACTAATAAAGCTTTACTATATGCTTTACAAATAGAAGAAGGAATTGCAGAACCAAATGGAGTTTTTGGACCTTCTACCAAAAAACTTTGTCCAGTTCTATCTCAAGGAAGTACTAAGAAAAAATTTGTTTATTTATTACAATATGCTTTATACTGTAACGGATATGATCCTAATGGATTTGATGGTAGATTTTGATGCTGTTGATGATAATGTGACTAATGCAATAATCCCTTACTTTGAAGGTGTTAATCAAAGGCTTGCATCACTTGGCAACCCATATAAAGTTGGTATATATGCTCCTAGAAATGTATGTTCAAGAGTAGCTGCAAAAGGTCTTTCTTGTAGTAGCTTTGTTTGCGATATGTCTACTGGCTTCAGCGGAAATCTTGGATATCCTTTACCTAAGGACTGGACTTTTGATCAAATTTCAACTATTACTGTTGGTGGTGGAGATTCAGCAATACAAATAGATAATAATATTTATTCTGGTAGAAACTATTCTTTACCTATTAATTCATATGATTGGAAACAAGATGCTCTAAACCGTGGATGGGGTCCAATCTCTGAACCTGAATACTATAACAAAATGTTAAGCGTTACTTCTTCAAGTATTAGCGACTCAATTACAACTTTCTTAAAGAATAATCCACTAAACGATTTCTACGGAATTCCAAGAACAGACTTTGTAGCATTTTCTAATTCAATAGTTAATAATGAAGTTTATTCAGTAACTTTTGGTAATGTAAAATACGATACTACTAAACCAGGATTTTTAAGAAAGTACAAATATGATAGTAAAGGAACTATTCACCTAGAAAGCGAATTAAAACTTAAATCTATAGATTCTATTGGTAAAAGATTTACTAAGGGCTTAGGATCTAGCTTTAAAGTTAAACTTTTAGCTGATATTGATTCTGCTTTCATGGCATTAGGATTTACTTTAGGAACATACTCAGATATGGTTGCTCTTGCAGAAAAAGGTGAAATCAAGTCAAACTCAGAATTTGCAGCAGCACTAGCTGCCACTGTAGTACAAAATGGTCTATTTACTTATTTTAGTGCTGTTGTATGTGGAGCAATAACTCAAACAATCGGTCCAGAATTCCCAATTTTAGGAGCTATGGTAGGTGCAGCCTTTGGAGCAATTGCCGGACACATCTTATCTGCTGTTGCTGGTAATGACTTAGAAATACAACTTAAAAATGCACTTGAATGGTTATTTGATGAACTATTCTAAATAATAAACAATAGAATAATACCTATATCAAAGATACAATAAAAAAGGACTATAAATTTGATAAAAGATGATTTCTAAATTTTTTAGAAGTCATCTTTTTTATTGTCCTATCTATAGGTATCATTTTTAAACGTCTCTTATTTCTTTATATTTTTCCTACCCTTTATTTTTAAATAAAAAACATGAATTCCAGTTATACCAAAAAGAAATATCAAAGAAGCTAGAAACATACATAAACCATCAAATACTTCATTTCCTTGTATTTTTTTAGAAATTATAATTCCAAAAGCTACTCCTGCTGAGCCCATACAACTTATTACCTTTTTATCTAACTTTAACTTTCCAAACCCTCTTAGCATCTTATGTCTTATATTTAATATAATTCCTACTATAACCCCTAAATATATTATTACGCTTAACACTACTATTAAATACCTACTAGTCCCATCCAACTTATCTAAAAATATATTTACTGATAGTATAAGATTTAAAATCGAACTAACAAAAAAACTGATACCTTTATATAAGTCAAATAAAAACTCCAACTTTTCCGGAAATACACATATTATTAGAGCCCAAATATTATAGACAGCTACTATAATTAAATACTTACCAAAACTATAATTAATAGTAATCTCATCATACATATATCTTTTATATAAAACTAATACACAATAATTAAATATTGCAAAAATAAACATTAATGCAATTGTAACTTTTCTTATCTCTTCTTTATCTTTTTTTCTTAAATAAACTTTCATAAATTGTTTATTTAAATAACGTTCCTTTTTTTTCACTTTTCTCCCCCTTATTTATTTAAATATCGTAAACTTTGTATAATATAGTATGACCAACTAATAGATAAATTTCAATTTAATGTATATAAAAGAGACAAACGAGGATATATTTTATTGATAAATATAAGTACCTTAAAAGATATTGAAAAACAACTTTCAAAAAAATCTTTCCTGAAACTCTACTAATGCTTTTATTTGATCTTTATTATATTTATTTAATTCTTTGCAAACTACTAATTTATCTTCAATATCATTTATCCTTTTAATTATGGTAACAACATATCCCTCATAGGTTTCCAAAGGTTCAAATTCCCCAATTGTTTAGCACAAACTATTAGTAATCCATTATAATCATTAAAAAGTAAGCCACACCTAATAAAAATTAACTCTTATACACATAATAAATTGGAAATTAAAATGGGTGTAAGAGGAAGTGTAGAAGGTGATAAGTATAATGG
>SVCL01000029.1 GCA_015058405.1 Clostridium sp. | reverse complement strand
TTTTTGATAATTTAATAAATATAGATATAACCGATAGCGAAAGCTTGGAGAATCTGATGCCTTGGTCAGATCAGATACCGGATAATCTAAAAATTAGAAAATAAAAAAATTATAAAATCCCTATAAAGAATTTTGAGGAACTGTACAGCCCCAAGAATCTTTATAGGGATATTTTATTACTATTTTTGAATCAATAAAAGACGCCAAAACTTTTACTCTTACGTATAGAAACATAACTATAGAAAATTTAAAAGTTAGTGCTGGAAAGTTAATTAGCTACTATACAACACTGTGTATAGTAGTTTTTTTTGTCTCTTTAAATGAGGTGACAGTTTATACGATGGGGATGCACTTGTGTTCGTAGAAAAATTACATTCAAATCAGAAAAATATTATAACTAAATTGCAATAAATAAATTGACATTAAAATAAATAAATAATACAATTGATTACAAATAAGTAAATAAAATACGTGGTGTTTACTCTAAATTACAAATTATTTATTAACAATCTTGGTGATAAATATGAATAGTCCACTATAAATTATAATATTTTAGGATTAATTATAGAAATTTTATCAGGAGAAAGTATTAAGCAACACATTAATGAAAACAATTTCAAGAAACTGTTATGGAAAAGTTAGTTATAGGTATTTTTTATTTAGTGAATAATTTTGAAAAAGAGAGGTGAGATACGCTAACTAGGAGCGTAAGTAATAAATGAAGAGAATTAAAAATGTTGGGATAATGGGAAATCCATTTAGAGCTATGGCTGGATTGGATTCAGTATATGGGTATGATGTTGCTGTAAATGATAATATGGATGCATTGATGCAATATGGTAGCTTTGATAAAATGTCATTCTTTTTTGAACCAAATCAATATCAAGAGGCTGTGGTAAGAAGAAAATATAGATCATTGAGTAGAAAAAAGAAAACCTCAATTGAATTAGACATGGTATCTGAGTATGACTTGATTAACAAGATGAAAAATCCTGAAATTGATGTGCTACATAATTTGGGGATGGAGTTTTCTTCTCAAGTTTTTTATAGAGAACGAATGGCTCAAAATCCATTTCCAATTACATATACAATTCATGGAGCTAGTTACCCTTATTATATTACTGATTTCTATCTAAAAAAATTGTTTATGCCATTCAAAGAATATGATTCATTGATTTGTACTTCTAATGCTGTGAAAAAAGTAGTTGAAAATATTTTAGAAACTATGCAATATCATTTGAAGAAAAATGGACAAGCAACCATTGAATATAAGGGCAGATTGGATGTTTTACCTTTGGGTGTTGATACTGATAAGTTTTATCCAATAGATAAAGAAATGGCAAGAGAAAAGTTTAATATTCCTAAAGATGCATTTGTTATGCTTTGGATTGGGAGATTTTCAGCATATGATAAAGCAGATTTAATACCACTTTTACTTGCAGTTAGCCGATTAAAACAAAATAATCCTAATAAAAAGGTAGTTTTAGTGATTGCAGGACATGATAGAAAAAATATGCCATTAATGCCTGCAATGTGTGAGTATTCAGAAAAACTTGGAGTTTCTGATAATGTTATATTTTATCCAGAACAAAAAATGACAGAAAGAAATGATTTATATGCTGCTGCGGATGTTTTTGTTTCTCCAATTGATAATATTCAGGAAACATTTGGGCTAACACCTATTGAAGCAATGGCTTGTGGAGTACCTCAGGTTGTATCAGATTGGGATGGATATAAAGATACAGTTGTTGATGGTGTAACAGGATTTAAGATTCCTACATTATGGGCTAAATGTGATAATGATATTTGTGAATCGGGCTTATTCCCATCAGAACCTATGCATAGATCAGCAATACACCATTTTATTTTATCTCAATCAGTAGCTGTTGATTTGGATGTTTTTGTAAATAGGATTCAGTTACTAATTAATGATGAGTCATTACTTAGAAGAATGAGTGAAGCATCTGTTAATCGTGCAAAGGAAATTTTTTCTTGGAAAAATGTAATACCTAAATATGAAGATTTATGGCTTGAGCTAATGGAAAAATGTGAATATGCAAAAGCAAGCCAAAGGGAAGAGAATAAACTTGATTTTATAATTCCAAGATATTATGACTATTTTAAAGGTTATGCAACAAAATCATTAACAAAATCTGACATAGTATGTTTAACAGATGAAGGACAATTAATGGTAGATGGAATTTTCCCACTTCCTAAACATTATGAAATTGAAAATTCTTTAAATATGATTAACTTAGCAAAAAAAATAGCAGATTATTTATCAAAAGAAGGAGAAAATACCATCACTAATATTATTAGCTTTATGGATTACAAATTTGAAAGTCAAGTTATAAGGGCTAGTCTATGGCTAATTAAACAAGGATTTGCACGTGTTAAGAATTAATAACACAGTTTGTAAGAAGGAGAAAAGATTTATATGAGTAAAAGGTTTGAAGGTAAAAAAGATATTAAAATATGTTTGATTAATCCATCAACTATAGATGAAAGAAAAAATGCTTCACCGCTTAGTACAAGAAATAAGTATTATTTAAATCCTTATAATTTATCACATATTGGCCTAGGATATATTGCAGCAACATTAATTGAAGATGGGTTTAATTGCGATATTATCGAAAGTCCAGTATCAGGATATAATGTAAATGAAATTGTAGAATTAGTACTAAAAAATGAATACGATATTGTTGGTGTCTCATCGTATTATTATAACTACTTAAATACATTACGAATTGTAGAAAAACTTAAGAAGAGAAAAAGTAATATTTTTATATGGCTTGGTGGTTTTTTACCAACGCTTTGTGCTAAAGAATTATTAGATACTAATCTTGATATAGATTGCTGCATGGTTGGTGAAGGGGAGATTACTACACTAGAGTTGGTTAATAGTATATATAATGGTGAGGATTGGCGAAAAGTTAATGGGATTGTATATAAATTAGGTAATGAAATAGTCACTACACCAACTAGAGAGTTGATTAAAAATTTAGATGTTTTACCTTTCCCTGTTAGAACATATTCTAAAGATAGGAAGATTGCAGCGGTTTTAACATCAAGAGGGTGTTATGGACACTGTAATTACTGTGGTATACGAGAATTCTTTAATATGAATGAAGGTAGCTGTTATAGAAGACGTTCTCCGGAGAATGTTGTAGAAGAAATAAAAGATTTAGTTAGTAATCAAAAAGTGGATTATATAGTATTTAATGATGGTGTTCTTCATATTTGTTCAAAGAGGGGAAGAGAATGGTTTGATACATTTGAAAAGTTAATTATTGAAAATGAAATACATGTTTCTTTTCTATGTGATTTTAGAGTAAATGAGATTAATCTGGCGCCAGATATTGTAAGGAGATTTAAAAAGATAGGGTTAACTAATGTAAATATAGGGATTGAGAGCTTTGTACAAAAACAACTTAATTTCTATGGAAAAGGCGTTAAAGTTGAGGATAATATAGCAGCAATAAAAAAAATAGAGGAAATAGGCTTGAATTATACAATTGGTGTGCTTATGTTTGATCCAACAACAACTGTTGAAGATGTTCGTGAATATTGTACAACCATGGTTAATATGGGCTATTACCAAAGTGATTATAATATCACCAGACCTTTATCAGTGGGAAGTAGAGTAATAGCAACCACTGGTACTCCACTATATGATTATGTTATTGAAAATAATTTATATGTAAATAATGCTTTTAATTATAAATTTGAAGATTCAAGAGTTGAAGTATTGCATAAGTATGTTGATAATTGGAGCGTAAAAGTATCAGAAATATTTAATATAAATTATATCTCTTATATTGCTGAAGAAAATAATATGATTGAAGAAAATAAAAAAATACATATTTTCTTCCAAAAGTTATTTAAGTTGGATCAGTCATATATTATTGATATATGTAATCATATATTGGAATATGGTGCAGATAAAACTGATATGATGTGGAGTAAATGTGAAGAAAAGTATAGTGAAGAGTTAAAAATGCTTGAAAAAGAATTACGTGCATTAGAGGCAAAATTAATTAAGTATTATTAATAAAAAAATAAATGTTATAGAAAGGTAGATTGTTATGAAAGAGAAAGTGATAAAAATTATAAAGGAAACATTAGGAATTGGTGAAGAAAGAGAGATAACAGGAGAAACAGATATTAGTAGTTTAGGAGTTAATTCATTAAACTTCTTACGTATTATAGTAGAAATTGAAGAAGCTTTTGATATAGAGTTTGATGATAACGAGTTGAATTTTGATTATTTTAATACAATTGATTCTGTTATTAAGCTTATAGAGAGCAAAATGAATTAAGGTAGAATTGAGAGGGGATATAATGATGAAGGATGGGTTATATCTTTCAATATATACACATGTTAATCCATTGGCATACTTATATAAAATTTCGTTAAGACATGATCATGGAATGGCATTGTGGAAAAAAAAGAATAGTAAGATTGAGTTAGTTAAGTATTGGGAATTTGAGCGTAAATCAGGATTGAAAAAACATGATTTATCATTTTATTCCGTAGATAATGCAAAGAATGCTGTAAATAAGTTATTGGCTGATGTTGGAGTTTCAATAGACGATATAGAGATGATATGGGGAACACCTGGTTTAGAGAAGATAAATGATGATGAGAGATATCCTCAAGAGTTTCAATGTCCTTTACACAGTTTATGTCATTTGTTTTCAGGAATGATGTCTGATAGTAATGATTTTTATAATGGAAAAATATTAGCTCTAGCATTAGATGGTGGACCAGATAATGTAATAGATGAAAATGCAAGAGAAAAAAAGTTTTACTGGGGGGCAATGGTAAAGCATGGTGAAATCGAGTATTTTCCAGTTCCTTCTCCAGGAGCTTTTTGGAGCTTTTTAAAGATAGAATATAGTCTTGAGGAAGGTTCTTTAATGGCTATTGGTAGTGCAGCAAATGCTAAGTTTGCTAATGAGGATGAATTCTTATCTGATATTCCTAATGTTTATGAAGGAAAAGACTTTGATAATGCATTTAAATGGATTAGTAATATTGTAAATAAATCAAAACAATTAACAAAAGAAAATATTTTACAATATGATGATAGGTTTAATCTGGAAGAAAATAGGGTTTCTATGGTTGTTAAGGTGGTACAAAGAGCATCTTATTTAATTTTGGATCAAATTATGAAAAAAGCAATATATGATTTTAATATAGAACCAACAGATACAGTTCTTAGTATGACTGGTGGATTTGCATTAAATTGTCCTACAAATAGTTATGTTATGGAGAAATACAAGTTTAAGAAATTTGCAACATGTCCATCAGTTAGTGATAGTGGTATTGCATTAGGACTAGGATTATATGAATTTTACAAGAGATGTGATAGTTTTGAGTATAAACTAGGCAATGCATATCATGGATATATTGAAAAACGAAAAGTTGAAGAAATATCAGAGGATTGGTCACCATATGTTAAATCTATAAGTGACTTTACAGAAGAAGAATTTTGTCGTGATTTAATGAAGTATCCATTAATTTGGTTTCAAGGTCAAGCAGAAATAGGTCCTAGAGCTCTTGGAGCAAGAAGTTTATTAGGAGATCCTAGAAAAGAAGAAACAAAAGCGGCTCTAAACAGAATTAAAAAAAGACAGTGGTGGAGACCTGTAGCTCCCATAGTATTAGAAGAAGAACAGTCAAAATGGTTTGAGGATACATTTAAATCACCATATATGTTATGTACAAGTAAGGTTAAAGAGGATAAAAAAAATTATATTACAGCAGCATTACATTTAGATTCATCAGCTAGAATTCAATCTATATCTGAAAAGGACAATGAAGTTTTATATAGTGCTATCAAGAGTTTCTTTAAAACAACTAATGTTCCTATTATTTGTAATACATCATTAAATGATAAGGGAGAACCAATAATAGATACATTTGACCAATGTTTAAATTTTGCAATTAGAAAAAAGGTTAACATTGTGTATATGAATGAAAGAAGAATAGAATTAGAAAATTTTGATGAGTATACAGAAAAGAAACCATATGTAAGAGAAATAGCTTATTTTGATACATTGTCTGATGAAGAAAAAAAAGAAGCAGAAGAAAAGTACAATCCTTTCGGATTTGACAAAAAGGATTTAGATTTATATCTTAATTTACCTGAATTAAGAAAATATGATGCATGTGATGAAAAGGATGCAAAAAAATTAAAAAGAATCCTTTCTAAATGGAAGAAATTAAATCAAACAGTTTGGAAGGCATTATTAACATAATGAATATTTTGTAAATATAGTATAGATATTTAAAACAATAATACTGGGAGGAATTATGAGTAGTGAAATTAAGCTATATACACTTCCATTTGCAGGAGGCAGTTCTTTTAGTTATATGCCTTGGAAAAAGTATATCAATTCAAACATTAAATTGATAAACTTAGATTATCCTGGTCATGGAAAGCGTATAAAAAGCAGCCTTATTAAGAATTTTAGTGATGTAGTTCTAGACATAGTTGAACAGATACAAAATGATAATAAGAAAAAAACTCCTTTTATTATTTATGGTCATAGTATGGGAGGAATGATTGCTTATTTATCATCTGTAATACTGACAAATCGTAATATGTGCCCAAGCAAAGTGATTATAGGAGCTTGTAGATGTCCTGAAAAATTTAGTAATGATAGTAAGCAAGAAGATAATTATGCTTCTATAGTAGAAGAATTATTACAAGGAAATAGGATTACTGAACAAATAGCCAAGTCACAAGAGTTTAATACAATTGTATATCCAATTATTAAGAATGATTTTGAAATGATGAGAGATTGCGATGTTTCACAACTAAAAAAACAAAAGTTAAATAATGAAATTATATGTCTGTATGGGGAAAATGATAAAACTGTACAACATTTAGATGTAATAGGTTGGAATGATTACACAGAAAAAAATTTTATATGCAAAAAAATTAAATCAGGACATTTTTTTGTAGAAGATAATGCAAAAGAAGTATGTGAATATATTAATGAATTAATAGTATCAAGTTATTGATAAAAAAATTAATAAATGCTTATTATATGTAAACTGGAATAGAAGTTGTAGAGGAGGAGGGGGAAATAACTGATGTTTGTTAAAGATTTAAAAAGAGATAAGGAATATATTCTTCCTTTGACTGAATTGCAAAAAGAAATGTTGTTTTCGGTAACATCTAATATTTACGATTTTATTGAAAAAGTCAATATTAGGTTTGAGGAAGAAATAGATATAAAAAAGTTAGAAAATGCATTGGAAAACTTAATTAGTCTACATCCAATGTTAAGATGTGTTTTTAGATGGGAAAATATTAGTTCTCCTATTAGCATTGTTTTAAAAGAAGTAGAAGTGCCTATTTATTACAAAAGCTCAAGTAAGAAAATTGATTTGGAAAAAGAACCTTGGTATATAGTTATTTCGGAAGATTATAAATGTTTAGAATTTACGTATTCACATTTAATAATGGATGGTTGGAGTTTAGGATGTTTTTTTGAACAGTTATTTTCCTTTTATTCACGAAAAAGAAATGAATTGTTAAAAACTAATAATTCTATGAGAAAGTATTTTATTTCAATGAAGAATAAGAATTTTTCAGAAGAAGAAAATTATTGGAAAAACTTTTGGAAGGGTTATAGTCCTGTTATGCTCTCTGATACCTTTTCAGGTAATTTAAATATACCAGGAAATGAGTATAATACATTCTTAGATATAGAAGATTATAAAAAACTTAAATCTTTCGCAAGTAGTGCAGGTGTTTCAATTTCAAGTGTTTTATATCTTGCATGGGGAATTCTTCTAGGATCATATTCAAGAAAAAAAGAAATCTGTATGGGATACATTAGTTCTGGTAGAAATAATGGAATAATTAACTTTGACAGTATAGGTATGTATATTAAGAGCCTTCCTTTAAGAATTAATTTGAATGGACAAATAAAGGAATTGTGTCAAGAAGTATCTAGACAGATGATAACAAATTCAAAGTATGAAAATGCATCAAATCAGATGATTTTTAATGGATCAAAAAGAAATTTGTATGATAGTTTGTTAGTAGTTGAAAATTATCCATTAGATGTAGATAGAATGAAAAAAGAAACTGAAATTAAAATTGATAGTTTTGATTTTAATGAAGATGTTTCTTATCCATATGTAGTACAAATTCAGTTGAAAGACAGAATAGACATTATGGTAACTGGAGAAACTTCAGATTCATATGAGCAATTGAAAAATTTGGGGGATACATATTTGTATATATTAAAACAGTTGAGCAATGAAGATGTTACTGTAGTTTCTGATGTGATGATTTGTGATAATGAAACTAATAATATTTTTGATTTTGAGAAAGGGAAAACAACTAATAAAAAAGAACTAAATACCACATTGACTCAATATATTACATCCTGCTGTAAAAACAATTCTTCTAAGGTAGCTATAATTGATGGAGACCATAATCTTAAATATCAAGAAATTTATGATAAAGCAAAAAAGATAAGTGGTTCATTAAGAAATATGGGCATTGTTAATGGGACTCCTATTGGTGTATATATGGGAAGAAGTTCAAAGATGCTTATTTCTGTGTATTCAATTATATTTGCAGCTGCAGCTTATTTACCTCTCTCTCGTAGTTTGCCAAATGAAAAAATAAAGTATATTGTAGATAATTCTAATGCAAAAGTTATTATTTGTGATAGTGATATGGATAAAGATAACATTAAAATAGATAATCCTAATGTTAGAATTGTTACATATGATGAATTGTTGAATGATGATTTTGAGAATAATATACCTGAATATGATTATTCATATGATAATACAGCATATATAATTTATACATCCGGAACAACAGGATTGCCTAAAGGTGTAGAAATATCACATAGAGCAATTTTAAACCGATTAATATGGAATTCTAAAGAAATTGGTTTATCAAGTGATGATGTTCAACTATTTAAAACACCTATTTCCTTTGATGTTTCAATTATTGAGATATTTCAAATATTCTTTAATGAACATAAATTGATTGTTTTACCAGAAACATATGAAAAAATGCCAGACATAATATTAGAATATATAAATAAATATTCTGTAACATATTTGCATTTTGTTCCTTCTATGTTTGAGCAATTTATAAGTTATATTAAAGAAATGCATAAAGAAAAACTTATAGATAGTTTAAAAAAGATTGTGTGTAGTGGTGAAGTATTACAATCAAACGTAGTTAATCAGTTTTATTCATTAGGCAATAATAGCAAAGTAGATATTATAAATTTATATGGACCAACAGAGGCAGCAGTTGATGTCAGTTCCTTTGTAAGCCCTAAATGTCTTTTAGATGGAATAATTCCTATTGGAAAACCAATTTACAATACAGAATTACGTATTCTAGATAATTATAAAAGAAGATGTAATCCATATGTTATTGGAGAATTATATATCCTTGGTGAGAATCTAGGTAAGGGATATATTAATGATAAACAAAAAACTCAACAAAGCTATTTTTTATTAGATGATGGAAAGCGTTGCTATTATACAGGAGATTTAGCCTATTGGGATAAAGATGGAAATATCATAGTTATAGGTAGAGGTGATTCTCAGATAAAATATAACGGTGTAAGAATTGAGTGTGAAGAAATAAGAAGCTTTTTGATAAATAACAATATAGTAAAAGATGCAGAACTTATGATTATCAAAGAAGGAATGGATCAGTTAGTTTTATTCTTTGTAAGTGAAGAGAAAGATGAGCTAGAGATAAGAAAAGTAATGAAAGATAATTTTGCTAAATATATGTTGCCAACAAGATATTTCCATATTGATGAGATACCTTTAACAGCTCATGGAAAAAGAGATATAAAAAAATTATCAAATATTTATAGTAATCAAATAAAAGAAAAATATCTTGAAAGTGTACAAGAACAAAATTTAAAACCATTAGAAATAAAACTTGTTCGTATTTGGGAAAAATTATTAGGAAATATAATTGAAGGTGTTTCTAAAAAGAGTAATTTCTTTGAATTTGGTGGTAATTCGTTAATGATTATTTCTATGATTACAATGATAAAAAAAGAAACTAATGTAATTTTATCTACAGCTGAAGTATACAATAATTCAGTGTTGGAGGATTTAGCTAACTTAATTGAAGCTAAGCAGAATTCTAATATAGAAGAATCAGAAGAAAATTGTGATGATATTAATAGTGTTCAAAAGGGAATAGCAGCATATCAATTTATGAATAAAGATTCTACCGCATACAATATGCCGATTTCTATAAAAATAAAAGAGGGAATAGACATAAAGCAAATATATGAAGCGGTTCTTTCAATTATTAAGCAGGATAGCTATTTAAGAAGTATATTTGTATTTGAGGATGGTAATTTGAAAAGAAAAACTTTAGAATATCATTCATTGCCTTTTAAGTGTATTGAAATTGAAGAAGATGAAGTAGAAGAATACTGTAAGAATTTTGTTAAACCATTTATGCTAGATAATCTTATGATTAGAATAGAATTTTTATCAACTTCTAAAGATAAGTATATGTTATTTGATATTCATCATATTTTGTGTAATCAAGAGGTATTAAAAAGAATTTTGGATAACTTAATTAGATGTATTGAAGGGAAGAAAATAAATAAGATACAACTTAAATCCAATACTGTTAATAATGATAAATATGAACAACATAAGAAATATTGGATAGATAATTTTTCAGAGCATAAAGATGGTACGCTTCTACCAAAGGATAGACATTCAAAAACTAAAAATAAAGTGTTAAGTCATTGGAAATTTGAATTAGATGACAAAATGGTGAAGAAAATACGTGAATTCGCATTAGAAAACGATACAACATCATTTGTGGTATTATTATCTGTATTTATATGTTTATGCTGGAAGAGTACAAAAAAAGATTATATATCAATAGGAACTAATTTTATCAATAATGGTGAAAATCAAGGACAAGTTGCTGGGTTAGAAGTATTACCTATTAAAGTAGATATTAATTCTAAAAATAGTTTGAAAGAGATTCTACAATTAACTAAACAGCGTTTTTCTAAAGCTATTGAGAATAATATGTATTCATATAATGAATTAATACATGATTTAAATATTTCACTTGATAGTGATGTAAATCCACTATTTGAAATGATGTTTGTAAAAGAAGAAGATTTATTTTTTGATGATAAGATTACAAACTATTTCTGTAGTGTGGAAAATATAAGCAAAACTGGAAAGTTTGATTTATCAATATTTTATAAAGAATATGAAAATAATATGATTTTCTCCTTTGATTATAATTCAGAAGAATATAATAAGGATACTATTATTTTCTTTGCAGATGCATATCAAGAGATGATAGCATCAATGCTTGATGATGATACTATAAGTATAAAGGATACAAGAGTATTATCAATGATTAATAAGGATAAGTATTATTCACCTTGCTTTGGAGAAAGAAGGCTATTAGAAAATAAAAGTATTCAAAAAATCATGATGGAAACAGCAAAGCGAATACCAGATCAAGTGGCAATTTTCTGTGGAGATAAGAAAATCACATATAAAGAATTTGATTTGAAGACAAATATTATTGCAAATGCATTAAGTAGGTTTGAAATTGAAAATAAGGGTGTAATCATATCAATGTCAAATTCTGATAAATTACTGATGTTGATTTTTGGAATACTAAAAGCTGGAGGATTTTACATTCCAGTAGATAATAATCTTCCAAAGGCTCAAAAGAATAAAATAATAGTAGATAGTCAGGCTGTGTTATATGTATCTGATTCAAAGGTTGAATCTTTAGAAAATATTAATTGTGTAATGGTAGATGAACTACTTAATTGTTCAAGTACAAATGAGATATGTAAAGATAATACAGACTCATTTGCATATTGTATATATACATCTGGAAGTACTGGAAATCCAAAAGGATGTAAAGTTAAGCAAAAAGAATTGTTAAATTATATTGATTGGGCTAATAGGTTTTATTGCTTAAAAGATCATAAAACTTTTGCCTTTTATACATCACCTGCTGTTGATATGTCTATTACTTCTACAATAATGCCATTAGTATATGGACATACAATTGTAGTATATCCTAATAATGCAACTTCTATCTTAAATGTAGTTCAAGATAATAGAATTCAAATTGTTAAGGCAACGCCAAGTCATTTAAGTCTAATTAGCAAAGAGATAAAAGTAACACCACAGATTGAAACATTTATTGTTGGTGGTGAAAACTTACATTCTAATGTTGCAAATTATATATACAATAAGTTTAATAAGCATGTTCATATTTATAACGAATATGGCCCAACTGAATGCGTAGTTGGATGTATGATTTATGAATATAATGAAAATGATAATTTGGCAAGTGTACCAATAGGAAAGCCTATTCAAAATATGTTCACAGTAGTATTGGATGAAAATAAGAATATTTGTTTACCATATACTAAAGGAGAGTTATATATTGGTGGATATGGTGTAATTGGTGGCTATATTAATAATAAAGAACTTACTAGTAAAAAATTCGTAAAAAATACTATTAATCTTGAATATTCAGAAAATATGTATGCAAGTGGAGACGTTGTAAGAATTATTGATAATGGGAATATTGAATGTTTTGGACGAAATGATAATCAGGTAAAAATAAATGGTAGAAGAATAGAATTAGGTGAAGTTGAATCAGCAGCTACTAAGGTGGAAGGAATAAGACAAGCAGTAGCACTTTATGATGAGAAAAAAAGAGGAATAGTTCTATTCTATGAGAATACAGAAAGAAAGGTATGGAAGGAGATTGCATTTAGAAAAGAATTAAGCAAATATATTCCATACTATATGATGCCAGTACAAATTGTAAAAATAGAAAAGTTCTCACTTTTAAAAAGTGGAAAAATAGACACAAAGAGTTTATTAAATATGGATTTGAGTACTTCAAAGTCAAACATTACAAATTCCAATACTTCTATAGAAGTAGAACAATATCTAAGTAAATGTGTAACAGAGGTATTAGGACATAATAAATTCACTAAAAATGATGGATTTTTTGAGATGGGCTTGAATAGCTTATCTATTGTTAATGTGCATCAGTTAATTAGTAAAAAATATGATATTGATGTTATGGATATGTTCCGTTATCCATCAATTTATAGTCTTACTAGCTATATTTTAGATTATGATGAAAAAACAGAGGATAATAGCAATGTGTATGAAAACGAAGATTTTGCCATTGTGGGAATAGGATTTCAGGTAAGGGGCGCAGAAAATTTAGCAGAATTAAGAAATGTATTTAAATCAGAGCAGTCCATGATTGCATATCCAACTGGTCAAAGATACGATGATGTTGTAAGAGAACTTAAAGTAAAAGGATATTCAGAAAATGAATATAAGATGGGAATGAATGCCAGCTTAGAAAGAATCGATTTGTTTGATCCAAGTTATTATAAAATTGGAAAAGATGAAGCAGATGCATTAGATCCTGTTCAAAGATTATTTATGATGAATGCTACAAAAGCACTATATGATGCTGGATTTACAAAGGATAGTTTATATGGTTCGAAAACTGGAGTTATTTGTGCAAACTCAACACCAAGTGGTTATACAGAGTATATTGAAGAGTATTATCCTCAGTATGCTCAAATTGCAAAATTAAATAAAGCTCATTCTATAATGTTAACTAGAATTCAGCATTATTATAATATGATTGGACCATCATATTTGGTTGATAGTGCTTGCTCATCTGGTTTAGTTGCAATGAGTGAAGCATGTAAACAATTATTAAGTGGGGAATG
The DNA here is from genome assembly GCA_015058405.1 of Clostridium sp. GTDB lineage: Bacteria > Bacillota > Clostridia > Clostridiales > Clostridiaceae > Clostridium. Next base: position 9,503 of record SVCL01000029.1, on the reverse strand, counting down.
TGATGCTGTACTTGTTGGTGGTGTTAATCTAATTGAAATTGCTGATGTATTTGATGAAAAAAGAGCACAAGTATTATCAAATAATTTTCATGCAGAAACTTTTTCAGATTTAGCTAAAGGAACTGCAAGAGGAGAGGGATGTATTTGTTATGTAGTAAAACGTTTATCAGATGCAATAAATAACAAAGATAAAATATATGCAGTGATTCGTGGGATGGCGATGAATAATGACGGCTTTTCATCTAGTATTACTGCACCTAATGGAAATGCACAAAAGAGAGTAATTGAACAAGCTCTAAAAAATGCAAGAGTTTCTCCAAGTGATATAGGAATTGTAGAAACACATGGAACCGCAACACCTTTAGGAGACCCAATTGAAGTTAAAGCTTTGACAGAAGCATATTCATTAGAAGAAAAAACACAACAATATTGTGCATTAAGTGCTTCAAAAGCTGTTTATGGACATATGGATTCTATTTCTGGGTTAATGGGATTGTTAAAATGTATAGTTTCACTAAAATACAAGGAGATTTATTCTAATTTTCAAGTAATAGCTCCTAATAGAAGAATTGATTTTATGAGTTCACCTTTCTTTGTTCCTAATAGTACTCGTAAATGGAAAAGAAATAAAAATAAAACTAGATATTGTGGATTGAGTAATTTTGGGCTAAGTGGAACTAATGTGCATATGATAATTCAACAATGGCCTTTAGAAAGTGATGAAATCTCTGAATTTGAAATAGATAATAAGGTTTTTGAAAAAGTTGAAAGATGTTGGATTGATGTAGAGCCAGAAATATGTTCAAGCATAAAAAAAATAAATGTGCAAAAAAAGCATTTCACAGAAAAATTGATACTAGAAGATGTTGAGAAAAACTTATTAAACAAAGTATCACAATTATTCCCAGAACGAAATCCAGATATATATGAGGATTTGTATTCATTAGGATTTGATTCAATTTCTATTATACAATTACAACAATATATTAAATCAAAGTATGATTTAGATATAGATATAACATACTTTTTTGAACGTTTAAATACGTTAGAACTTTTATCAAAATATATCTTAAAAGAACAAAAAATAGTTGATAATTCATGTGATCATAAAATTAAAGAAGAAACATATGTAATAAAAAAGGTTGAGAATAGTATAGAAAATAAAGTATATGATACAATACCAGATTATTCTGAATATGCATTGAAATCATTTATGAATGAATTTTCTGATGAGTATAAGAAAAAAACTCAAAAGTCATATGAGTTAATGAATAAGGATAAGGTGCGTTGGGCTAATGGTAGATTTATTCTTGGTAAAACAAAAGGATTAGAAGAATTGTCATATCCAATTATAGTTAATAAAGCAAAAGGAACTATGTTAACTGACCTTGATGGAAATAAGTATTTGGATTTTGCAATGGGGTTTGGTGCTAATTTCTTTGGCTATAATAATGATAAGATTAAAGAATCAGTAAAAAGTACACTTGATGATGAAATAGTATTAGGTGCAATTAGACCAGAACCATTTGATGTGGCTGAGCAGATTTGTAATATGACAGGGGTAGAGAGAGTATCATTCTGTAATTCAGGTAGTGAAGCGGTTATGAATATATTACGTATTGCAAGGGCCGCAACAAGAAGAAAGAAAATCATAACATTTAACGGTTCTTTCCATGGTACATTTGATCCAATATTTACACAAGCAAATGAGACAGGTGATATTCATGCATTACCAAAGAGTATTGGTACACCAATGGAATTTGTATCACAAACATTGATGTTCCCTTACGGTGAAGAGGATGTATTTAACTATTTGGATAAAAATTACAATGATGTTGCAGCAATTATTGTAGAACCAGTACAAAGTCGACATCCTAAATTACGACCAAAAGAATTTGTTAAAAAGCTTAGAAGTATTACAGAAGAATTAGGAATCTTATTAGTTTTTGATGAAGTAATTACTGGTTTCCGTTCAGGATTAAAAGGTGCACAAGGATACTATGGTATAGAAGCAGATTTAGTATCCTATGGAAAAGTTATTGGAGGAGGTTATCCAATAGGAGTATTTGCTGGAAAGAGTAAGTATATGGACTTAATTGATCATAAAGGATGGTCAGAAGTTTCTCAAAATAAAAAGAGTGGATACTTAGTTAATACAGGTGGTACATTTAATGCTCATCCAGTTTCAATTGCAGCTGCAAAAGCTGTTTGTGAAATTTTACAAACAGAAGGAGATGAAATATATACTCGTATTAATAACTTTACAGACTATTTGGCTAAAGAATTGAATAGTTGGTTTAGCAAGGAAGAAATAGATATACAAGTAGAATACTTTAAGTCACAATTTATATTCATTTCAAAGAATATACAAATGTTAAGACTAATGCAGTATTTATTAATATATAACAATATCTATGTATGGGAGGGTGGAACTTGTTTTATTTCCACAGAACATACTAAAGAACAGATAGATCATTTTATTGATGTAGTGAAGAAATGTGGGCTAATTGTAAAGAAAGTATTTTACAGTAACTATTCAAATGTAAAGATATCAAAGTATATTGATTCTAAAGAGAATATAGAAAAAATACTTAATAAATCTAAAAATGTGGAAAAAATATATCCAATGACAAAGCAGCAAATAGCGGTTATGACTTCAAATATAACTAACCGCAATAAAAAGATGAATGTATCATATATGTTGTTTGACTATGATGATATTTTTGAAGAATCTAGATTAATGGAGTCGTTTGAAAAAACAGTTAATTTATTTGAAGAATTAAGAAGTATGTGGGTTTGGAGAGGTGTTAAACATCCTGTAAGAGTTGTTTTGAAAGAGGTTAGTACAGATACTAAGTTTCATTTTGTAGAAACAATGTCTCAAAAAATTGCTGAGGATGTTATAGATGCAAGAAAGGCGCAAGGTATTAATCTTAAGAATCCTCCATATTTAGCTTTGGATATAATAACTGATAATAATGTTTCTAAAGTTATTCTTAGCTTTTACACATCCGTTGTTGATGGATGGAGCATAGATTTGTTCTTAAAAACATTGATGGAAGTTTATAATGGGAAAAAATTAGAACAGAATATTTTTGATTATGAACGATATTTGGATTGGATAAATAATGATGAAGAAAATCAAAAGAGTATGATGTTCTGGAAGGATTATTTAAAAGATTTGAGTATCAAGAAAAAAGAACATTTAGATGAAACAAGTGATGAAATGGAAACATATATATGGAAACTTGAAGAAGAGGATGTTTTAAAAATTCATAAAATATCAAAAGCTGCTTCTTGTTCAATAGCAAGTATACTACTTTATTGTTATGGAAAGGCAATAAACCAATGCAAAGATGATTGTTTAGTGGCATCCACAATAACTGGAAGGAATCAAAGTATACCAGGCATGTTAGATGCCATAGGAATGTTCTCTAATATAGTTCCAATAAGAATTAATGCAATTAATAATATAGATTCAATTAAAAATGTAGATTTATCTTTAAAACGCGTTAATCAGTTAGTACCTTATACTATTGATGAAATCGCACAATATACCAATATAGCATCTGATGAACTTAGAAATATCATTACATCAGCAACACTTGTTATTTTAAATCAAAGTAATCAAGATAGTTCTAATGAAATGAAGCTTGTTGAAGATCATGGTTACTTAGCTGTTCCATTAAGAACTTATGCAACTGTCAATAAATATATTTCATTATTATTTACGTATAGTAATAAGAACATTAGTAGAGAAGATATAGAAAGAATAATATCTGAGTTTAGAAGAGTGTTGAAATCTGTATGTGAAGAGGAATAAATGCAATTAATACTTTAAGCTAAATAAATTAAATTTAATATATTAAAAAAGAAAGAGAGGTATGCGTCATAATCGTTACATTTGATTATGGCGTGAAAAAAATGAAATATGCAGTATTATTCCAAGGACAAGGAAAATATGATTTAAAATATGTTCAAGAGTTATATAGAAAAAGTAAAGTTGTTAAGAATATTATTGAAAAGGCAGATAGTATGCTGGATTATTCGTTAATGGATCAGATTATGAATGAAAGTAGTACAGAAAAGTTTGATACAGATTTTTCACAAGTAATTATTTTTGTTACAGAATATGCATGTTACAAGTATTTGCAAGATTACTATGAAGAAAAACCTACTTATTTAGCTGGACATAGTTTGGGAGAAATTACAGCACTAACGGCTGCAGGAGCAATTGCATTTGAAGATGCAGTAAGATTAGTTGCACTTAGAGGACGATTAATGAAGAATAGTCTTGGAAATAAGCCACAAGGTATGATGGCAGTTAGAAATACAAAATATGAAGTACTTATGGATATGTGTAAGAAGATAGAGAATGACACAGATAATTGCGTTGTTTGTGCAAATTATAATAGTGCAAATCAAATAGTTTTATCTGGGTACAAGGAAGCACTTGATATTATTAAACATGATTTACCTGAGAATACTTGTAAAATGCTTGAAGTTACCCATGCTTTTCATTCTCCATTAATGAAAGAAATTACTGGTGAATTTAATGCATTTGTAAAACAAATTGAATTTAAACAACCTACCATACCAGTTGTTTCAAGTGTAACTGCATATCCTTATGTTGCAAGTTGGTCTATTCCAGAGATGTTAACCACTCAATTAACTTCAAATGTACAGTGGAAATCAGTTATTGATTATCTTGAAAAAAGAGGGTGTGTATATTTTGTACAAGTTACAGATAGTCCATTATTTAAGACAATGGATAATTCTTTAAGTAAAAATCATGTGTGGATTACTCCTGAGAAATTGAACAGTAAAGATAGATTTGATTTTAATAGTTTGTATGCAAAGTCAGCAGATAATTCATTTACTCAAGTAATGATAGTAGGAGATATTTTATTTACAATGATTGCATTTCCATGGAATTTACAAGCTACAGAAGAGGAAATTATGTGGGCGAAAAAAGAATATGACAGAATTCAAAAAAATTATATTAAGTGTTGTGATGATAACATAGAAGTTTCTAAAAAAGAGTTATCAGAATACATTAGTGTTTTAAATAAGGTATTGGATTTAAAGGAATTACAAGATGAAGATAAAAATACAATAATTAGTGGTATCCTAAGAAAATATGGATTGGAAGGTGAATATAATGAAAAATGAGTTGTTAGAATTGACAAATGCTCAGAGAAGGATATTTGTATCAGAAAATTTATTTGAAAATACATCTGTGAATAATAATGTTGGATATGTGTTATATGATGAATGTTTAGATATGGCTATTCTGAAGCAAGCACTAAAAAAAGCTGTTCAATCAATGGATTGCTTAAATATTCGACTTAAAAAAGTAGAAGGTAAAGTTAAACAATATTTTTCCTCAGAAGTAATAGATATTGAAGAATATGTTTTTAATGATGAAAAAGAATTACAGAGTCATTTAGATGTTTTTGCAAAACAAGTTTTTAAACTATATGAAAGCAGTCTGATTAGAATAGAAATATTAAATATTACTGAAGAGAAATGTGGATACGCAATTAATTTTCATCATTTAGTTTCTGATGGGTGGACAACTAAAGTATTTACTGAAAAGGTAGCCAATATATATGAAAGTATATTAAATGGTGTAGAAGAAACTATAGAAAAAAATGAGTATGCAGATTATATTGAGCAAGAAGAAAATTACTTGAAAAGTGCAAAAGCAGAAAGGCATAGGGAGATTTTACTCTCAGAAATAAATAAATATAAGAATATTGAAAATTATACTATTGGATACAATAATGCAAAGGGCAAAAGATATAGTAAGTTATTATCATCAGAAGAAAGTAAGAAGATTAATGACATAATTGAAAGTGGTATAAGTGCTTCTGTATTATTCACAGCTATATTTAACTTAATTATTTTTTATTCAAAGGGAAAGGTACCTCCATTTTTATCTGTTCCTATTTATAATAGGGTTAATAAAAAAGAAAAATTAACAGGTGGAATGTTCACAAGTACAATGCTTATTGGTTTACAGATAAATGAAAATATGACCTTAGAGGAAGTTTTGAAAGGGACTAAAGATTCTCTAAGAAAAGCTATGAAGTGCCAGAGGTATCCGTATAATGTATTGTATAATGAGCTTAAGAATGCTAATAAAGATATTAAGGAATTATTTTTCTTTAGCGTAAATTGTTACAATATGAATTTGTCTACACAAATTAACAAAGTAGATGGAACATATTTTGAATTATATCAAGGATATCAAGCTGTATCTCTTCAATGCATATTTAAGACTTGGAATAAGAATGAAAATATACTTTCAATTGATTATAGAGAAGATTGTTTTACTAAACAGTATGTTCAGAATATATATAAGTTTATTTTTGATTTTATAGACGCATATACCTCAAATAGAGAAATGTCTATTAAAGCATTAAGTGATAGTATAAGATGCACTGAGATGGAATTACAAAAGAATAGAGTATTAAATATTGATAATTTCAATGTTAAATCACTTTCAAATCAACTTGAAACTATTATTCGATGTGATTCTAATAAAGTAGCAATTTATCAAAATGATAAAGTTATAACTTATGGAGAATTACAAGAATATTTAAATAATACAATTAATGAATTGATAGAGTTAGATTTATGTTTTGGAAGTACAATTATCTTAATTATTGAAAATTCCTTAGATTATGTAATATATGCTTTAGCTGCACTAATAGTACGCTCTGTAATTGTACCATTGGATATTAATGTTTCGGAAAAAAGGTTACAAAGTATTGTCCAAAACTGTGAAGCTGATGCAATTGTGTCTAAAAAAGATTATTCGCATTATTCTAATTTAAGGTGGATATATCCACATACTGAAAAAGTGAGAAACAATAATAAATTAAAACTTGATAATATTTTTGAAACTTATAAAGATGATAACAACAATCAGTCTGATATAGCATATATGATATATACATCAGGAACAACCGGAAAACCTAAAGGAGTCCAGATAAAAAGAGAAAGTATTGCAAACTACTTATCATGGGCTAAGCCTTTGTATTGTAGCGATGAAAGTGTGTTTTATATGCATAGTTCACCTGCTTTTGATTTATCAATTACAACTTTATTATTACCATATACCTCAGAATCTTCTGTTGTTATTGATGAGATAAATTCAAGCATTCACAAAATGGCAAATAGCCGTTTTGCATATAAAATAAATACAATTAAGGCGACTCCATCTCAACTTGAGTTGCTATTAGCTCAAGATTTGGACAACATTTCAATAGAAGTTATTATTAGTGGGGGAGAAGAATTAACGGTAACATTAGCTGAAAAATTAACTAATCAGTTTGGAAAAAAGCTACGTATTTATAATGAATATGGACCTACTGAAGCAACAATAGGATGTATGAGTTATTTATATAGTCATGATGATTATTTAAATAAGCAGGTTGTTCCAATTGGTGTTCCTACACCAGAAACAAGAGTTTATTTAGTTAATGATTCACAAAATGTATATGGTCATGAAATTGGAGAAATATATTTATCAGGTGTTCAATTATCTGCAGGATATAAGGGGTTACCGGATAAAAATAGTGAGTCATTTGTAAAAATGAATTTTTGTAATGAGATATTATATAAGACAGGTGATTTAGCTTACTGGAATGAAGATTGGCAGTTGGAATTTATTGGTCGTAAGGAAAGCCAAAACAAGGTAAATGGATTCAGAGTTGAGATTAATAGCATAGAAAATGTTATTAAAAATTATAAGGGTGTAAGTAATTGTATTGTAGAAGTGGATAAGACAGGTGATATTGATTATATAGTTGCTGTAGTTCAAACAAATTCAGCAACTGAAAAGGATATTCGTAAACATATAAGCAGCTATTTACCAGAATATTATATGCCACATTATTTGTTTGTAGTTGATAATATTCCACTATGTGATAGTGGTAAAGTTGACCATTCGTACATTAATCAATTAAGGTTAAATATTGGAAAAGATAAAATTGCTATAAATAATACAAGTGATGAAATAAAAGAAATTCTTTATAAAACCTGTGAAGAAGTTTTACAGTCAGGTATGCCAATAGACGGGTATAATTATTATAATGCTGGTGGAGATTCAGTAAAAGCATTGTTAATAAATGCAAAGATTCAGGATTATGGAATACAATTGTCATTAGCTGATATTCTTATGTATCCAGATATTGATGAGATGGCTAAGAAAGTTTCATTTGGCACATATGGTAAGAATAATAAAGCATTGCAAACTGAATTCTACTTACCAAATAATATAGATTATTTGAAAGAAGATGTTCCAGATTTTAATAAGTATATTCAATATTTATCATTTAAATGTGAAAGAATGTATTCAGAAGAGAGAATTGTTAGTGCGTGGAATAAGCTGTTGGAGTTATTTCCTATTTTAGAATATAGCTATAAGAATGAAAGAATAGTTTTAAATCAAAATAAAAGTTCTCAAAGTATTAAATTTGTTGATATGAAAAATGTTGATGAAAAAAATATTAATATATTTTCTGAATTAGATGAACAAAACAAATTACTTCAGTTAGTAGTTTTGGAAAATAATCAAGAACTTATTTTTGATTTTGGATTACATCATATATTAGCTGATGAATATACATGGAAGGTGATTCTTGAAGTATTTAAAAAGTTTTTAAATGAAGAAAAGGTAAATAGATTCTTTAATAATAATTATGATGAGTTTTCTAAGGAGCAAATATATCATTATATAAATGAAAAAGAAATAGCTAATTATTCAGAGTACTTTTGTATAAAAGAAAATGTTAATGTTGAAATGATAGCAACAATAGATAGAAAAGATACAGTTATTAGGAATGTACTTAAAACTATAAGGGAATATGATATATTTCCACAAGCGCAGCTATTAATTGAATGGGATGCAAGGGAAATAAAGAAATTTAAAAAATATAGTGATACAATAGGATGTTTTTCTGTATTTTTGCCTATATCCCAAGATGAGTACAACAATAATATTATTAATAGTTATTTACTTTCGGATCAAATACAATTATCAAGAGGTAAAAAGTGTATTAGATTAAATTATTTAGGATCATTATCAGAGTTGGTGCCAAGTGGCTTTACTATGATAAGTTCTTCAATAGAAAATAGTTTAAAACAATGTGCAGCATTTGGATGCGAAGCAGAAATAACAATGTATTTACAAAATGATCAATTATTTATGTATTTCAGTAGTCGTAAGGATAATAAACAAAAGATAGAGGAGTTTTCATCAAAACTTAAAAAGTTGTTAGAAGATAATCAATCAGATGATTTAGTGGATTTGTCAGATGATGAATTTGAATCTATTTTTGATTAATAATAAATGGAGCTAGAATATAAATAGTACAAGTTAAAAGTGGATATTTCTCAAAAAGAGTTATAATGAAGATATGATGAATTGGAGGAATTGAAATGAGTAAACAGTATGATAAGGAATTTAAAGAAAATGCAAAATTAAGAAAAGA